>JALZKK010000153.1 GCA_030859285.1 Acidobacteriota bacterium
AATTCAATCGCCGTTTGGCAGTCTGCTTCTTGCGCCTGCCCGCCGATTGTCGTGTTTTGACTCAATCATCGTGATGCTCGAACGATTAGGCGAACTTGTTTCGCCGGGCAACAACGACACTCTTCACACAGCGTCCGCTTCCGACCGCTCGCTTCACTCTCATTGTAACTACTCAGGCGATGGACGATGGACGATGGACGATGGACGGCTTGGTTTTCATCTTTCACTGTCAATCGGCGACTGCGCTCTGAATAAAACCCAACTCGGCAATTTCAGGCCATCGTCCATTGTCTATCATCCATCGTCCGACTGGAGGGAAAGCAATCAACACCTTACACGGTAACACACAGGGCTTGAAGCCCAATCAATTGCGCCGGATTGAAAAACTCTATGCGCGGCGCATCTCGCCGCAGCAGATCGTGACGCCGGAATTCGCGCGGCAGATGTCAGAACTGTCATATGAGACCGGGCGGCAACTCGGCGCGCTGATCGACCGTAAAGGTTACGTCGAGTATGTGATCGTCGGCGATGCGCGGCGGATCGAGTTGCCGGACTTTCGCCGCGTCCGCGTCGCGACGGATCGCTTTCGGGGCTTGCGCTGCGTCCACACGCACCTACGTGGCGAGGAGTTGACGCAAGACGACCTGACCGACCTCGCGCTCTTGCGGCTCGACTTGATGGCAGCCATTGATGTTGACACACACACAGGATTGCCCGGCGTCGTGCGCGCTGCACACTTGCTTCCGACGACCGCCGCCGAGTTAGATACCGGCCATGACGCCGATCCGTTCGTGTTTCTTGAGCCGCAGATTCCGGCGCATCTCGATGTCAACTTTCTCGAACTGATCAATTCGCTCGAAGACGAGATGGCGCGCAACCGCCGCTCGACCCGGCGGGCCGAAGGAAGGGATCGCGCGATCCTCGTCGGCGTCACGACCGGCTCGCTCGTCGAAGCCGAAGAATCGATGGCGGAATTGCGCGAGTTGGCGGCTTCCGCCGATCTGTCGGCGCTGGACCAGATCATTCAGCGCCGCTCGCAGATCGATCCGCGCACAGTGCTGGGGCGCGGCAAGCTCGAAGAATTGTTCGTGCGTGCGCTGAGGCTCGGAGCTGATCTGATCGTGTTTGATCGTGAGTTGCAGCCCGCGCAAGTGCGCTCGCTCTCGGAGGCGACCGATCTGAAAGTGATCGACCGCGCGCAATTGATCCTCGACATCTTCGCGCAGCGCGCCGAATCGCGCGAAGGTAAAATCCAAGTCGAGTTAGCGCAGTTGAAGTATCTGCTGCCGCGTCTCGTCGCCGGGCAGGATTCGGCTTTTTCGCGTCTCGCGGGCGGCATCGGCGGGCGCGGCCCCGGCGAAACGAAGTTGGAGACGGATCGCCGTCGCGTGCGTGATCGGATTCATCGTCTGGAAAAAGAGATCGAGACGCTCCGGCAACGTCGGCAGGAGCGACGCAAAGAGCGCACGCGGCGCGAGTTGCCGATTATCTCGATTGTCGGTTACACCAACGCCGGCAAGTCCACCTTGCTCAATACGCTGACGGCCAGCAGCGTCCACGCCGAACAACGCATGTTCGCAACCCTCGATCCGACTGCGCGCCGTCTGCGTCTGCCGCACGAGCAAGACGTGATCTTAAACGACACTGTCGGCTTCATCCGCGATCTGCCGCCCGACCTGCTCACCGCCTTTCGCGCCACGCTGGAAGAGATCAGCGATAGTGATCTCTTGATCCATCTGCTCGACGCCGCCAACCCGCGTTGGGAACAACAGATCGCATCCGTCGAAAGGATTCTGACCGAACTTGATCTCGCGCGCATCCCGCGCATCATCGCGTTCAATAAAGCGGACATTATTGATGCCGACACGCTGGGTGCAATCATGCGCCAGACGTGCGCCGACAATTCAAGGCCGTGCGTTGCCATCTCCGCCTTCGACGCGCGTAGTTTGCGCCCCTTGTTGGAGCTGGCCGGCGCGCTCCTCGCGCGCGATCTGACGCGCGCGCCGCACCTCGCAGCGACGGCGGGACAAACTGCTCACACAGATTCACTCGAACGACTCGCGCCACAAGCCAAATGAGTACCAGACGACGCCCCAGATTCACGACCCCCTTCGTCAACGCGCGCCGTGCAGCGTTCCGTGCGATAGCGCGTCCCTTCAACTGGCTCCGTCCGACGACGCAATTCGTCATCGCTTTCACGTTGCTCTCGCTCGCCACCACATTGCTGCTCGCGCGCCTGCACACGCAGATGCCGAACGAAATGTACGCGGAAGGCGACGTGGTGCGCTCTGACGTACTCGCCCCGGTTGATTTAACCGTCGAAGACACGAGCGCCACCCGGGCGGTGCGGGAAGTTGAACCGAATGCTGCGCCCGTCCTCGTCAATCTCCGGCGCAATCAGATCATCGCCCGGGCCGGCGATCCGGTGACGCCGCGTATGCTCGCGGCGTTCGAGGCCATCCGAGCCTACAGCGAGAACAAACGCCGCCCGCAACATTTCATCGGATTACTGTTGCTCGTCGCCGCGCTCTACTGGGGCGTGTGGAAATTCATCGAGCATCGCAGCCAAGTCTCAGCCCTCTCGCTGTCGAAAGCGCGCGCATTTACGCTCGTCGGTTGCGCCATTTTCGTGCAGACCGTCCTGATGAGAATCGGCGTGATCCTTGCCAGCAGCATCGCCTCGCAAGGGACGCGCGCGCCGTGGAACGACGAGACGATCTGGAGCTTTGCCATTCCGTTCGCTTCGGCGACGCTACTCGTCGCGCTGTTGATCGACGTGCAACTGGCACTGACCGCCGCCATGATCACGGCGCTCTTCGCCGGGCTGCTCGCGCCTAACAGCATCTTGATGGCCTGCTACGCGATGATCTCGTCTTCGGCGGCGATCTACGGCATGGGCCGCTATCAAGAGCGACAATCCGTGACGCTCGCCGGCGTGTTCGTCGCTATCGTCAACGCGCTGGCGGCGCTCGCCGTCATCTCGGCGGCGCAACAGCCATTAACGCTCGGCGTGATCTTGTTATCGGTCGGCTGCGGCTTGATCGGCGGGCTACTGACGACGATCTTCACGGCAGGCGCGCTGCCGATCAGCGAATCGACCTTCGCAATTTTGACGGACATCAAGCTACTCGAACTCTCGAACGCTGACTTGCCGGTGTTGGGACAACTGGCGCTTCGCGCGCCGGGGACCAATCAGCACTCGCACGCGGTTGGGCAACTCGCGCAAGAAGCCTGCCGCGCCATCGGGGCCAATCCGCTGCTCGCGCGCATCGGCGCGCTCTATCATGACATCGGCAAGCTGGCCGCGCCCGATATGTTCGTCGAGAATCAGACGGGGACCAATCCGCACGACCGCATCCGCCCCTCCAACAGCGCGCGCATTATCACCAGCCACGTCACCTACGGCCTCAAGCTCGCGAACGAGATCGGCCTGCCGAAAAAGATCGCCGACTTCATCCCACAACATCACGGCACACGGACGCTCCATTTCTTTTTACGCAAGGCTCAAGCGCAGGCCATTCACGGCGAGGCGGTTGACGAAAAAGAGTTCCGCTATCCCGGCCCCAAGCCGCAGTTCAAAGAGACGGCGATCATGATGCTTGCCGATTCCTGCGAGGCCGCCGCCCGCTCTCTCGCCCGCCCCGATCCGGAGAACATCCGCACCATCGTCGGCAAAATCTTCGAGGCTATCGTCAGCGACGGTCAACTCGACGAATGCGATCTCTCCCTGCGCGAGCTGACCAAGATTCGCGAATCGATTACAACCTCCCTCATCGCCATCAATCACGCGCGCATCGACTATCCCGGCATCAACCCGCCCGCCCCCCCCAATGGCGCGCTCCCGCCCGCCGATCTCGACACCGAAGAGCGCGGTATCTCTTACAGCCGTCCCTCCGAAGTCCCGATCAGCAAAGGCGGCGAAGTCGAAGACGAAGCGGTGAAGAGATAGTGACGAGCTTAAAACTGTCTGTCGCTCGTCACTTGTCACTCATCACTCGTCACTGTTTTTAGAATTTTCCTTGCAGCTTATTGTAAGTCGTTCGGAGGTCTTCAGGATGGACGCGAGTTTCGCCGGTAGTGGTCATGAAGTTGGCGTCGCCCGTCCAGCGGGGCAGGATGTGGAGATGAATGTGTTCGGCGACGCCGGCTCCGGCAGCGCGGCCTAAGTTCATGCCGAGGTTGAAGCCGTGCGGGTGGTAAGCCGCGCGCAGCACAGTCTGGCATTGCTTTGCCAGCTCCATCAGTTCGTCCGTCGTCTCGCGCGTGGCCGTGTCGAGGTCGGCGGTGTGTTGGTAGGGAACGATCAGGAGATGCCCGCTGGTGTAAGGATAAAGATTAAGGACGATGAAGTTAAAGCGGGCGCGGTGGACAACGAAATTTTGTTCGTCTTGCGATTCGTCTTGCGACAGCGCGCAGAAGATACAGCCGGGATCATCGATAGCCTTCTCACCGCCCGCTCCGGCGATGTACTGGTAACGCCACGGAGTCCACAGTCTGTCCACGTTCTTGCCACCTGCGAGTTGACGAATTTTATGGCAGCACGGATGGGTCGAAGCCGGTCGGATTTCCCTCTCTAGGATTCGCGGCGACGGCGTCGGATGATGGTGGCGTGGGGGAGCCGGGCGCGGAGCCGTTCTCTTCGTTGATCAGTTCTTTTAGTTCTTTGCCCGGCTTGAAGTAAGGCACGCGCTTGGCGGGGATGTCAACGGGGCTGCCGGTCTTCGGATTGCGACCGCGCCGCGCGCCGCGCTCACGGACGCGGAAACTGCCGAAGCCGCGCAGCTCGATCTTCTCGCCCCCATTGAGCGTGTCGATGATGCTCTCAAACACGATCTCGACCAGACGTTCCGCGTCTTTCTTGGTCAGTTCCGCCGCGCGCGCGACATCTTCGACCAATTCTGCTTTCGTCATATCTGTTTACCTTTCGCCAAGTACGGGACACGAGCGCCGCCACCACAGTCGTCCGAAGGGACCAGAGCCGGCGCTGTTCTCGGAAAAGCCCGACCAGTACAGTAGCAGAACCGCCGCTCTCTCGCAAGACGGAAACCGCACAGGCTAAACAGTTTACGTCTGGCGGCGAACGCTGGCTAAAGATGCGAAAGGGGAAGACCGTCGCCGCCTTCCCCTCTCGCCTTTTGCCTTTCGTCTGGCGTTTTAGCTCTCGCCTTCGGACGCTTCCTTGCTTTCTTCTTCTGCTTCGGAGGTTCTCTTTTTTTCCTCTTCCGAAGGTTTTCTACCCAAACCGAAGTCAGCCAACTCTGCCAGAGAAGCCATGCCACCTTTGGCTTCGGTCGAATAGCTTTTAGTGTCCACGACGGATTCGGCGCTATGAGCGGCGCGCGCCGACAGCCCGATCTTCTTGTTGTCTTGCTCGATGCGAAGGATGCGGAAATCCATCTCCTGCCCGAGCTGCACTACCTCCTCCGGCTTGTCCAAGCGCTCTTCTGATAACTCGGAGACGTGGCACAAGCCTTCCAAGCCTTCGGCCAATTCGACGAATGCGCCGAAGTTCGCAAAGCGCGTGATCTTGCCGCGCACGACATCGCCCGGTTTGTGTTCGGAGATGAAGCGATCCCAAGCGCTCGGTTCGGTGTCCTTGATCGAGAGCGAGAGGCGGCGGTTCTCCGTGTCGATGTTGGTGATGACGGCCTCGATCTCTTGTCCCTTCTTGAGAGCCTCGCCGGGATGCTTGATCCGTTTGTTCCAAGAGATGTCGGAGACGTGGACGAGTCCGTCAACGCCGTCTTCAACTTCGATGAACGCGCCGAAGTCGGTCAGATTCCGCACGCGGCCTGAGACGCGCGAGCCGATCTGATAACGCTCATTGAGCGTCTGCCACGGATTGGGCTGCGTCTGCTTCATGCCGAGACTGATCCGCCGGGCTTTGGGATCGACGCCCAAGACTTCAGCCTCGACCGTCTCGCCGGGGTTGACCAATTTCGACGGGTGCTTCATTCGCTTCGACCAGCTCATCTCTGAGACGTGGACGAGTCCTTCAACG
The DNA here is from genome assembly GCA_030859285.1 of Acidobacteriota bacterium. Taxonomy (GTDB): domain Bacteria; phylum Acidobacteriota; class Blastocatellia; order Pyrinomonadales; family Pyrinomonadaceae; genus JACCRA01. Next base: position 6,002 of record JALZKK010000153.1, read on the forward strand.
CCCGGCTCCAACTCGATGAACGCGCCATAGTCCGTAACGCTCGCCACCGTGCCTTTGACGCGGCTGCCGATGACGAAGCGTTCTTCGACGCTCTCCCACGGATCGGGCAGCAGTTGTTTGTAGCCGAGCGAGACGCGCTCGCGGTCGCGGTCGAATTTCAAGACCTTGACTTGCACGGTCTCGCCGACTTTCAAGAGTTCCGCCGGGTTCAGGAGACGCCCCCAAGACATGTCGGTGACGTGGAGCAAGCCGTCGATACCGCCGAGATCGACGAACGCTCCGTAATCGGTCAAGTTCTTGATCTGGCCTTCGACGATGATGCCTTCCTCGATATTTTGCAGCGTGTCGTCCTTGCGTCCCTCGTTCTGCTCGTCGAGGATCGCCTTGCGCGACAGCACGACGTTCGAGCGCTTGCGGTTGAGCTTGATGACTTTGGCCTCAATCTCTTGGTTACGAAAACTATCGAGATTTCGCACCGGGCGACTATCGACTTGCGAGCCGGGCAAGAACGCTGCGACCCCGTCCACATCTACGCGCAAGCCGCCCTTGACGCGCTCGATGATGCGACCTTTGACCGGCGTGCCCTCCTTATAAGCCTGCTCCAACACGTCCCACGCGCGCATCCGTACCGCGTCGGCGCGCGACAACAGCGGCACGCCCTCTTGCGTCTCCATGTGCTTGATCAGCACTTCGACTTCATCGCCGCGCTTGACCGTTAATTCGCCGTTCTCTGTGAACTCTTCCGGGTTGACGATGCCCTCCGACTTATAGCCGAAGTCGATCACGACGCCGCGCTCGTTGATGTTGACGACTGTGCCGCGCACGACTGCGCCTTCCTGAAAAGCCGCCTGCTCTTGCTCGTATTGATCGAGCATTGCGCCAAAGTCAACATCAGAGCCGGAGCGGTTCTCTTCATCGTCATCGTCGTTCGCGTCAGCCGTCTCGGTGGCCGGCGCGGAAGCCATCGAAGTAGCGGCGGAAGATGTGTTTGAGGACATGCGCGGCTCGGTCGCTGCCGGAGCATTGGTCGCTGCCGTGGCAGGCGACTCGCTCGCACCGGGTTGTGAGTTATCGTTGACTGTCTCGCCGTCTTGCGGCTTGTTCTCTTCAGTGGACATGCAAACTCCTGTCGGGCTTCCTCCCAAGATTCGTGGCACGTTACAGACCATTCGTGCCGTCCGGAACAAGCGTCACCTCCCGCCAACCTAGAGCAAAAGAACCGTGTCTAACCGACCGTCACGGTCTTACTCTGCTGGCGAGCCTTAATGGTAATTGGCGGATGCGAGTTAAAAGGCGGGGATGCGAGCCGTCAAGAAGATGAGATGGGGAAGTAACGTTTCTAATTTCCATCGCGCCCGTGGATCACCCGCGTGATCCGACCAATACCAGTCGCTTGACCGGGTAGAGCCGCAATGTACACGCCGCAACGCAAACGTGTCAAGGCTGCAAAAGCAGTGACGAGTGATGAGTGATGAGCGACAAGTTGAAAACCAAAAACTTGTCTTGGCTCGTCACTCATCACTCGTCACTCGTCACCGCTTTTCTACTTTTCCCCGCTGGCCGTCGCCGCCGCATTGACCTCGCGGCGCGCGACGTAGATGCCTGCCGAGTGCGAGCCGACGAGGAGTTTGCCGGCGTCGTTCGGATCGAAGGCGAGCGCCCAGACGCGGCGGCTCGGCAGGTCCGGATCGACGCGCTTCCAAGTCATGCCGGCATCCGCCGAATGAAAGAGGCCGTTATTCTCCAGCCGCTCGTAAGCGCTGCCGACGAAAATCTCGTCCGGGTTGTGCGGATTGATCAGGATGCTGGTGTAGCTGCCGTAAGGCAGATTGCCGCCGCGCCGCAGCCACTTTTCGCCACTGTCGCGTGAGACGTAGAGCGTCTGCGTCGTGCCGACGTAAATGTTCTCCGGTCGCTGCGGGTCTTGTTCGATGACGTTGATTGGAGCTATCGCCGGGACGCCCTCAACTTGTTGCCAGTTCTTGCCGCTATCGTGTGAGACCAGCACGCCCGAAGTGGAAGTGCCGACCCAGATCGTCTCCGGGCGTTGCGAGTTGCTGGCAACACAGAGCGTGCGCGCGTCCTGACTCGCGCCGAACGCCATGCGCTGCCAACCCTTGAGCGGATCGAATGTTCGATAGAGGCCGCCGTTGGTCGCGGCGAGAATGACGGGCTGGCCGCTCGCCGGATCGGTCCCATAAGTGAGCGCGTTGATCGTCTCTGTCAATGCGATGGGCGCGTCGAGAATTGATTGCGCGAGGCTGCCTGTCTGCATTCCACCGGCGAGTCCCAAAGCCGCCAACGTTGAGTGATCGAGCTGGCCCGTTTGCGGCACGCTCTTCGCGGCCTGAAATTTTCGCAACGCGGCGCCGGTGCGCGGCCCAGCAATGCCATCGGGCGCGCCAACATCGTAACCGGCGAGCGCGAGCGCTTGCTGTGCGAGTTTGACCCGCTCATCGGGGCGTCGCGCGGCGACGGGCGGCGCACCCCGCCGGCGCGACGACGAAGACTTTTTGACGCTCGGAGACTCCTCGTCCGGCGCACCAATGGGGGACCAAGACGCGCCGCGATCCGTCGAGCGGTACATGCCGAGATTGGTCCCCAAATAAATGATGTTGCCGTCCGTCTTGTCTTGCAGGATCGAGTAAGCGATCAAGCGGTTCGGCATGTTCCGCATCGAGGGCTGCCACGTCAGGCCGCCGTCATTGCTGACGAAGAAGAAGCCACCGCCGGTGGCCGTGTTGATGGTCGTGGCGTAGATGCGCCCCTCGCGCTCGCGATCCGGCAGGATCGAGTAAGCGCGCCGCCCGCTGTAGCCTTCGTTGGTGGGAACGAAAGTCTTGCCGCTGTCGCGCGAGATCATCACGCCGTAGTTGTTCGTCCCGATGTAAACGATCTGCGGCGCTTCGGGGTGGACGGCGATGGCGTTGATCTCAAGCTGCCGGGAAGTGGTCAGCATCCACGAATCGCCGCCGTTGAGCGAGCGCCAGAAGCCCTCGGTTGTGCCGGCATAGACCGTGCCGGCGACAGACGGGTGCTGAAGGATCGCGCGCGTGCGCCGCGACTGCGAAGGGATGCCCTGCACCTTACGCCACTGCGCGCCGCCGTTCTTTGAATCATAAATGCCGCTGCACGCCGACGCGATCACGTGATCGGGATTGCGCGGGTTGACCTCGATGGCGAACACATCCGAATCATCGATCATGCCCGTCTTGATCGAACTCCAAGTCTGGCCGCCGTCGGAGGTTTTATAAGGTAGATACCAAGTGCCGGCATAGATTACTTCGGATGAGCGCGGATCGACGGCGAGCGATTCGACATTGATCAGTCCCGGATATGCGGAGGTGGAGAGTTGCGACCAAGCCTCGCCGCCGTCAGCCGAACGCCAGATGCCGCGATTCGAGCCGACGATCAGCACGTCCGGCTCTGAAGGCGATTGGGTTAAGGAATGAATAGCTTCGGTTTTCAATTCAGCCGCTTCGGTCCACGTCTCGCCACCGTCGATAGTTTTGAAAAAACCGCCCGGCTCTTTGTGGCGGTGCGCGGCGGCGTAAATAATTTTTGAGTCGCGCGGATCGACGAGGAGGTTGTCAATGTAGAGTCCGGGGCGATTGAAATTGGGCAAGTGCGTCCAAGTCCGCGCGCCGTCCTTTGAAGTGTAGAGTTGCCCGTCAATCGTGCCGAAGTAAAGCCGCTGCGGGTCTTTCGGATCGACCGCCAGCGAGCGCACATCGCCGCCCATCGGCCCCGACACCGTCCAGTCAATCGGGCGCTCTGCCGAGTCGGTGGTCGTCATTCGTCCGTCTTCCCGCAAACTGGCCGAAGCGGCGAACGGAGCGTAAACAATGAGCGAAGCGAGGAGTGTGATGAGCAGTGATAACGAGACGGACTTTTTCATCTGTTTGATCATATCCCTTTTAATGTTTAGCGATTGGTGATGTCTGCGCGCTGAAGAGGCGAAGACACAGGCCGCTACGCGGCAACTTCCACAAATGAGAGTGTAGCAGGAGAGCGTCTCACGAGGATAGGATGCGGCGTGAGTTTATGGCGGTTGTACCCTTTTCTATGGTCGAGTGGCGCGCACACAGCGAAGCGGGCGATGCTTCCTTTGAGAAACATCGCCCGCGTTCGGAGAAGGTCGCGTTTCATTTGACGAGAAACGCGCGTCGGTTAAGGTCACTCGTCATCGTCTCGACGACCGCGACGACGCCTCGGCGCGCGTCGCCTGATGACTTGTACCTCGCTGGCGTCAACCGTCGGCGAAGCCGTCGGCGGCGGTGCGCCGGAAGGCACAATCCAGAGTTCGGTCGTGGCTTCCTCCTTGAATCCGCCATCGACAGTGACGAGCCTGCCGGCGTCGATTCCGCGCGTGTTGACTAAGTAATTCTGCGCGAAGTCGGCGCGGGTCTGAGCTTCACCAGCCGGGCCACGGCGTCCGCCGTAAGCGATGATGTAGCCCTGCGCGCCCGGATCGTTCTGCAACTCGATAGCGAAGTTGTCGAGGCGAGCCTTGACATCATTGCGAGCGATGTTGCCGTACTCATCAAACTTTCTCGGCTCAGGCGAAGGCAGAGGCGTCGGAGTCGGAGTCGCCGGGATGTCCGGCGTCGGAGTCGGCGTCGGCGTAAGGCAAGTGCAGGCGTCAACCGTTACCGTCGTCGATGTGAAAGCCACGCAGCCGCAGCCGTCGTCAACTTCGATGTTCGCCGTGTAAGTACCCGGCGAAACGCCCGCCAAATCCCACGTCACATTCGGGCCATCGCCGACGATGCGACCGCCGGTGACGGTGTAAGTGTAGAGCAACGTATCGCCGTCCGGATCGCTTGCGCTGGCCGAGAGTTGCACCTGCGTGCTGGTCGGCGTGCAAGCCTCATCAGGAATCTGCTCCGGCCCGCAGTTCGCCGGCAGTGTGACCCTTGTTGGATTCGCGGCGAGCGTCACGGTCGGCGGCTGGTTCGGCAGCGTCTCCGGCAGACGCTCGTTGCGATGTCCGATGAAGAATTGGAACAGGTAGCCGTGCGGGTCTTCCGACTGGACGAAGCCAGCCGGGAAATCAGCCGGATCGGCGTCGTTGAAGAGACGGTCGCCCTGCTGATTCAGGTGCAAGCGATAAGCCGCGCTGAAGCCCAAGAAGCGGCGCGGGAAGACGCGGACGCCGGCTAGAAAATCCACCGGATTGTTCTGGAAAGCGTTTGGCGTGCGCCCGCCTACATACTGCACCGACTTCAATTCGAGGATCGGCTGGAAGTTGTTATTCACCGGGAAGTCAAAGCCGATGCCCGCGATCACTTCGTCCGGGCGATCCAACAACACCACATCACCCAACGCCTCGCTCTTCGGGTTGCTGTTTAAGATGTAACCCAAATTGCCGGAGATGTTGATGTGCTTGGTCAGACGTCCATCGGCGAAGAACACGAGACCGAAGTCGCCGAGGCTGCTGCCGGGACTAGAGCCACGCTGCAATTGGTTAAAGCCGGAGGCGTCGTCAGCTTTATCGGCATAGAATCGGTAGAACGGAATCAAGCCGACACCAA
>JALZKK010000022.1 GCA_030859285.1 Acidobacteriota bacterium
GATTAAAGACAGAATGCTCGAAGCGGGTCAGCGTTTCGGGCGCGCGGGCAAGATCATTCCGGCCTTAAACGGTTTTGTGCCGAAGCCGAACACGCCGTTTCAGTGGGAGCCGATTTGCGAAGAGCGCGAGTTGAAGCGGCGTCTGAAGTGGGTGTGTAAACAACTCGCGCGCATTCCGAACGTCGAAGTGCGCGCCATGTCGGCGCGGATCGCGCACGAGCAAGCGTTGTTCTCTTCCGGTGATCGAAGCATTGCGCGCGTCATCGAAGCGATGGCGCGGCTGAACGGAGATTTACCAGCGGCGTTGCGTGAGACCGGCGTTGATCCCGCTTTCCACACGAGCCGCGCGCGCAGTTACGAAGAATTCATGCCGTGGGAGATCGTCGATGCCGGCCTCTCGCGCTCTTTCCTCGAACAAGAACATCAACGCGCGCAGATCGCCAAGTCAACTGCGCCTTGCCCTTCGGTGAGCAACTGTACACGCTGCGGCGTCTGCCCGACGACGTGGCTCGCCGACGCGCCCGCCCCGCTCATCCAACTTCAAGGATTACTCGGCGCGCAAGTTTCTCATTTTCCATCCCTCTGAGCTGGCTTTCCCCTGTGCCGGCAATATCAATTCGGTTTTCCCCAACACTAAAAAAGATTCCGGCTCTTCGCCGTGTGATCGAAATTGTAATTGTAAACGTAGCCGGGCAGCGCGACGGCGCGGGTGAATTGCACGCGCAGTTCCAGTCGTTGATCCTTCTTGACGACGTTGATTGCGGCGTCTAACGGGATGCCGTATTCGTCGCGGCTGGCGATGATTTGCTGCCGCGCCCATTCAGGTGTGCGGTTGGTGGCGGCGGCGGCATTCACGGTGTCCTGCATATAAACTTTAAGCGTCGAGGCTTGATAGACAATTGGGAGCGCTTGATAGCCGCCATAAATAGCGGCGACCAGCAAAGCCATGAAGATGAGAAAATTCAGGCGTGAGCCGCCGCGCTGCTGCGAGTCGCGGCGTCGGAGGTTGGCGTCACACATTGATTTCATAACCTGCTGTTCCTCGCGCGATGGAGCATTCTTACCTTCCATGCAACACGGCCTCCAATGAATCGCGGACGACGCGCGGCGGAAATTGTTCGCCGCCCGCGATCCGCGCGCGGCCAATCTCTTCCAATAATACCCACTGCACTTGGCCGCCGACAGCCTTCTTGTCCCCCGCGAGTGCGCGCGTGATCGACGCGGGTGAAAGATCGTCCGCGCGCGGCAAGCGTCCGGCCAAGCGGACGCCGGAGCGGAGCGATTCTAACTCTGCCGCCGCGAGCCAGCCTAGCCGGTGCGAGATTTCGCCGGCGACGAGCATTCCGTAGCCCACTGCCTCGCCGTGACGGAAGCGGCGATATTCGGTGACGGCTTCGAGCGCGTGGCCGACCGTGTGGCCGAAATTCAAAATGCGGCGCGACAAGCGATCAGTCCGCACGACACTCTCGCGCTCGTCTTGTGCGACGATCTTCGCCTTGAAAGCGCATTGCTGCGCGATCAACTCGATCAATTGCGACTCACTTTGATCATTGCGCCCTGCCGTCGACTTGAGATCGACACTTTGTCCATGCTCAACCGCAGATGCTCGATCAGCAGCTTTCTCATCGACAAGGAAGCGGCGCGTCCCCTCGAACAAGCGGCGACTGCCGACCGCGCCCTGCTTGAGCGCTTCGCACCAGCCGGCGGTCAGTTCCCGCGTGGGGAGAGTCTGTAAAGTCTCGGTGTCGATCACGACGGCGCGCGGTTGATGGAAAGCTCCGATCAGATTTTTACCGTGACGAGTGTTGACCGCCGTCTTGCCGCCCACAGAAGCGTCGATCTGCGCGAGCAGCGTCGTCGGCGCTTGCACGAATGCCACGCCGCGCAGATAGATGGCGGCGGCGAAACCCGCCAGATCGCCAACCACGCCGCCGCCCACAGCTACGACTCCATCACTGCGCTCCAATCCGCTCGCGGAAAGAAACTCGACCGCGTGCGCCAGCGTCCGCAGGGACTTATGCTGCTCGCCGTCACCCATCAGCCAATGTGCGACTTGGAATCCACTCTCGCGCAAACTCTCCTCGACGCGCGCACCATACAACTCGAAGACTCGTTGATTTGAAATCAAAGCGATCCGACGCGCGTTTGCTGGCAGCACGCGCCGCGCCGTCTGGCCGACTGCGCCCAGCGCGCCCGCGCCGATCTCGATCTCATAACTATTTCCCGCCCCGAGGCGAACCGGCACTTTTCGCACGCCCGCTTAATCCTCCCGTAACACGCCGCCCAGCGCATCGGCCAACAACTCAACGTCCAACGCGCCGACGCCCATCAACGACGCCAACTCCTCCAGCGTGTAGCGCGACGCGGTATTCCACAAGTCGATCAACTCATCACCCGCCTTTCGCGAATCCCACCAACGATGGCCGTACCGCGTCCGCAAATACTCACGCAACGCCGCAGCAAAGAGCCGTGCGCGAAATTCGTCGGCGGCAGTGATGGATTGCTCATCCACGCCAAACCAGCGGACAGCCGTCGGGTGATGAAACCCGGTCGCTTCCGTGAGCGATGTCTCGTAAGTCGCCGCCAATTGTTCGAAGCGCGGATCAGTCGAGCGCGCTAATTCGTCTTCATAAGTTAAGACGGCGCAGTTACGCCGAGCTTCATACAATTCGACGAGCGCGAAAGCACGCGCGATAGCACGCGCCTCCGCCGGCTTCACACCCCGGCGTTCGCCGATCCATGCCGCGTCGCACAACAAAAATCTAAAGAGGAAAGCGCTAGCCTCGCCCGTCGTTATAGAAGGCGGGCGAATGAGTTCCGGGTAACGCGCAGCCAACTCGCGCGAGGCCCAAGCGAAATGCTGTGCGCGTCCGGCTTCATGAAAGAAATCTTGATAAAGATGTGCTCCGCTCCGCGCGTGATACAACAATCGCACATCTTTGGGAGGACTGAGCGCACAGCATTTCGCGCTTGAGCCAACGTCACGGTGAGAAATCTCTTCAAGTTGTAAGTTTGTTTGCTGTTCAATGCGAATGCCAAGCCCGGCCAGTGTGTCGCGGTACGTTGCCACTAAATCCCGTGCGGGGAAGAATTTTTCGAGATGCGGAAGCTGGTGGAAAAACAAGCTCTCGGCATAAGTCAGTTCGCGCGCAGCAGTCGGCGGTAAAAAGTGTGTTGCCCATCCTGACAGATGCTCGTTGTAAACATCTTCCGTCTGGCGCAGCAGAACGTCTGCGGAGACCAGTAGATTTTCAGCATCAGAGTCTCTCTGCGCTCCCGACAATAATGCAAAATAATTGTCGCAGTCGAAACTGCGCGCCGCTTCACTGAGCGCCTCGAATCGCGCCGCGTGCAGGTCGTCACAAATGCGTATCTCATCAAGCCAGCGAACAACCAATTCTCGTCGCCGGGATGTGTCAGACTCATTAGCGATGAGCGCGGCAACTTCGCGTGACCCACGCCGCGCGCCGTCCCACTCGAAGCGCACTGCCGCTTCGCAATGCGCCAGTTCCGCTGCCGCTTCGCCGGCACGCGCTTGCGCGTAACCGAGCCGGGCAGCCTGCGCCAGTGTGCGTAAAGCCGCGCGTTCAGTCTCGAACTGTTCGGGCGTTTCGGCGTATGCGCGTGCAAGGTCGGCGACGGCTTCGCGCGTCCAGAGATCGGAGTACCGTTCGGCGAGCGGCGCAAAGTCTGGCTTTGCTACAGCGCTGGACAGGAAGTCGTAGCGCACTCGCTCATAAGCTGTCCGGTAAGCGGCGTACTCGCGCCGGTAGTCGCCGTGTTTCATCTCCGCTCCAATTTGCTTGCAGCCACGCCGCGCTGTCGTCGGCAAGGCGAAGTTTTAGTGTTTGGAAAGCGGCGCAGATAGTATCACGGATGGTTTATGAGAAGGATGGAGAGTATTGCTCGGGAAAATTCGTGCTGTAAAAACAGGTCGGGCGCAGCAAACTTGGGGAATGCCGCGCCCGTCCTAATTCGTGGCTACTGTCCTCACCCCAGCAACCACTGAGACGGAGGATCCACCAACCGTCTCTCTTGCCCCGCAATATACATCGCAACGGTCATGCCATGCAAGCGAAAATTTTAGATTCGCGAATTTTCTCTAAATTTCTTGGATTTTCCGCAATTACGCAAGACCCGCCGCCTGATAGATAAAAGCTACATTCTCAGCAAGGTGTAATTTCTACACTTATCGCCATGTAAAACCTGCCCGACCGGATAATTTATACCGTGCCGAGCGAGCGACGAATCACTTCCGCCAAGTTACCGGCTATTTGCTCAATCTCTTCCTGTCTTTGTCCTTCGATCATCACGCGCGCAAGTGGCTCAGTGCCTGAATAGCGTAGTAAAAGGCGGCCTTGCCCGGCCAACGC
>JALZKK010000038.1 GCA_030859285.1 Acidobacteriota bacterium
ACATCAACGCTTCGATCCCGGCGTTCTTCCCATCGATATTGCGAACGCCGCCGCGCAGGAACAAACCGGCGGCGACCGACTGGCTGCCCGCGCGCCGCTTGACCAAAACCTTCAGCCCGTTGACCTCGAACTCCGTGACGAGCGCCGCCGCTTCCGCAGCCTCTTTCGCAGCAGCAGCGTCCAGCGATGTGACGCTCGCCGCCGCGCCCGGCGGTGGTTGCTGTTTCGCGTTTGGCGCAATAACGCCCGCGTCCTTCGTCTGCGCCGCCACAAGAGCAGTCAGTAGGAGGCAGGAGGCAGGAAGCAGTAAAAAGCGTGCGCCGAAGCCGCCTTGCTTGCCGGTGAACATTTTCAGCTTGTTATCCATCAACCTATCGTCCGTAATTATTTTCATTTTGCGTCCTGTTGTTTTCCTCTACTTGCCGCTCACTGCCTCCTGCCCCTGCCTCCTGCCACCTACCTCCCGCTCGCCGCCTCGCCCGTTAAATCTTGCGGCGTCAGTTGCGCTTGCCGTTGCGATTCTTCCGAGAGCATGGCGACGGCGACGTGCGGCTTGCCTTGAATGTAGTTCGAGACGTAGCGATTGATGTCGGCGCGCGACGTGCGGCGCAATGCCGGGAGATAACCGCGAAAATAAACGAGTCCCGTCGAAGACCACCAGAAGCCGATGGTGTGCGTATAGTCGCTCAGTTTCTCGCGCGAATAAAGATCGTCGGCTTCGAGCAAGCCTTTGGCGCTCTCCAACTGTTCGTCGGTGAAGTAGTCCCGCTCATTGAAGCGGGCGATCTCGGCGTAGATCGCTTTGAGCGCGGCTTTGGCTTTGTCGGGCGTCGTCTGCGCGATGAGTTGGATGGGACCAACATTGCGCTGTGTGTAGTAAGAGAGATCGATGCCGGTGACGAGGCCGGTATCGACGAGCGCGCGTTGGAACTTGGAATCGGGCTGGCGCAGGATGAACGAGAAAACGTCCGCCGCGTATGTCGCCGCGTCGTCCTTGCCGATGGACGGGCCGTGCCAGCCGATGTTCAAGATCACGTTCTGCACGGGCTGTTTGAGAATCACGCTTTCGCTTTTCGGCAACGCCGGATGCTCGACGAGCGGGAATTTCACGAACGGGTCTTCGGCGCGCGGCCACTCGCCGAAAAACTCTTGCGCCATCTTGAAGACGGCTTCCGGCTCGGCGTCGCCCGTCACGATCAGCGCGGAATTATTCGGCACGTAATAACGCTGCTGGATCAAGCGCATCGTGTCGGTCGTCGCGGCTTGGACGGTCTCGCGCTTGCCGCCCGGCTTCTTGCGGCTCGGATATTTATAGAAGAGGCGGTCGAGCATCGCTTCGTTAAGATAATGTCCCGGCTCGGCTTCATGTCGATCCAGCTCGGCCAAGACGGCCTGCCGCTCCTGCTCGAATTGCCTTTCGTTGAAGAGCGGGTAACGCGCGGAGTCGCGCATGAAATTCATCGCCACGCGCAGATTCGGGCTGGTCGTGTGAAAGTAATAATTGACGATCTCCTCGCGCGTCGAAGCGTTCGACAGGATACCGAGTTGATCGTAAGTCTTCAAATAATCGGCCCCTTCGAGAAACGCACGGTTGGCCTTGAAGAACATGTGTTCGTACAAATGCGAGAGGCCGTTCAACTCTGGCGGCTCCGTGAACGATCCGTTTTTGACGGCCATCTCCAAAGTGACGAGCGGGATCGAATGGTCTTCCAACACGATCACTTCCAGCCCGTTGGCGAGCGTGCGGCTAATGAGCGGCGTCTGCGTCGTCGCCGGCACAGCGCGTTGCGGGGCAACGGCGGTCGCTCCCTTTGGCTGTGCGGCCGGGACGGCGCGTTGTTGCGTGACAGCCGCGCCCACCGGCAATGGCAGCGGCGCGATCAAGAATGTCAGGGCAAGCGCGAAGACAGAAAGACTGTGCTTCAGCGATAAATTATGCTTCATAAAAATCCCGGCTCATTGAATTGCTGAAAGAATCGCCCGCGCTGCAAGAGACAACGACAGCGGGAGCGGCTGAAGACCTCGGAAGCGGCGTCATCGATTCCAACCTTAGAGGCGATCATAACATGCCGCGTTGCTTGGCTACACGCGGGGCGGAGGGAGGAAATGATGAGTGCGGAATGATGAATGATGAATATCACGAGGGGGTTACATTTCATTTATCATTTCGCATTTCGCACTCATCATTTCCTCCCTCCCTGCGCCGTGTTGTATGCTCTTGCGGCCAGCCGCACAACTTTTGCTTCTCCCGAAAAAAATTTACCGGAGGCCCCGATGCCGATGAGTCTAAGAATTTTTCTGATCGCCCTGTTAGCCGTGACCGTCTTTTTGCTCGACACCAATCCTGTCGCCGCACAAGGAGCCGCCCCGCGCCCCGAAGCCGCGCAAAGGCTGCACACCCTCTTTGACGAGGAGTGGGAATACGTGATGCGCGAGAACCCGACATTTGCTTCGTCGCTCGGCGACCGGCGCTACAACGACCGTTGGGAGGACGCGAGCCTCGCCGCCATCGAACGCCGTCACCAACACCGGATCGAGACGCTCGCGCGCTTGCATAAGATCGACCGCGCGCAACTCTCGCCCGCCGATCAGTTGAATTATGATCTGTTCAAGAAAGAGTATGAGACGGACATCGAAGGCTACAAGTATCGCTGGTATCTCGTCCCCTTGAACCAACGCGGCGGCATCCAGACTGCCGACGAATTGACTGACAATCTACGCTTCACGACCGTCAAGGATTACGAGGATTGGATCGCGCGCTTGAAAGCATTGCCCGTGCTGATCGAGCAGACCACAGCGCTCATGCGCGAGGGCGCGAAGACGAAGATGATTCTGCCGCGCGTGATTATGGAACGCATCCCGGCGCAGATCGATAAGCAGCTTGTCAGCAAGCCTGAAGACAGCCCGTTCTATAAACCGTTCACGAAATTCCCCAACGCGATTCCGGCGGCTGAACGCGAGCGTCTGTCCGCCGCCGCGCGCGAGGCGATTGCCGCCAGCGTCGTCCCGGCCTTCAAAAAATTCAGAGGGTTCTTCGCCGATGAATACTTGCCCGCCACTTTCGCGGCGGTCGGCGCGTGGCAGATGCCGAACGGTCAGGAAATGTACGCCTTCCGCGCCCGCGATTTCACCACGACAAACATGACTCCGCAGGAGATTCACAATATCGGCTTAAGCGAAGTCAAACGCATTCGTTCAGAGATGCAAGCGATTATGGAGCGCGTCGGCTTCAAGGGGACGCTCCAAGATTTCTTCAAACACTTACGCACCGATCCGCAGTTTTACTACAAAACGCCGGATGAGTTGCTCACAGCTTACCGCGCGATGACGCGCCGGATCGATCCGCAGCTCGTCAAAGTTTTCAAGACGCTGCCGCGCACACCTTACGGCGTCGAACCGATCCCCGACAAGATCGCGCCCGACACGACGACCGCCTATTACAATCAACCGGCGGGCGACGGCTCGCGCGCCGGCACTTACTACGTCAACCTCTACAAGCCGGAAGTGCGCCCGAAATACGAGATGATGGCGCTCTCGCTCCATGAAGGAGTTCCCGGCCATCACTTGCAGATCGCGCTCGCGCAGGAACTCGGCGAAGTGCCGAAGTTCCGCCGCTTCGGCGGCTATACCGCGTTCGTCGAAGGCTGGGGCCTCTACGCCGAATCGCTCGGCGACGAGATGGGACTCTACGACGATCCTTACGCCAAGTTCGGGCAGTTGACTTACGAGATGTGGCGCGCCGTCCGCCTCGTCGTTGACACAGGGATGCACCATCTCAAATGGACGCGCCAGCAAGCCATCGACTTCTTTCTTGAGAACGCCGCCAAGTCCGAACTCGACATCGTGAATGAAATTGATCGTTACATCGCTTGGCCCGGTCAAGCCCTCGCGTACAAAGTCGGTGAGTTGAAGATCAAATCTTTACGCGCGAAGGCCAGCCGCGAGTTGGGGGACCAATTCGACGTGCGCGAATTTCACGAAGCCGTCCTCGGCTCCGGGGCCGTGCCGCTCGACGTGTTGGAAAGGCATGTCGAGGTGTGGATCGCAGGGAAGAAGCGAGGGATGTCAACCGCCAACTGAGGCTGCTTGCCCTCTTTAACGGTGAAGTTTCTGCGGCTCCGCCGCCTGATGTGCGGAAAGGCTGCGCCTTTCTGTAAAGCGTCTATTTTTATTTTTGAGGCTACGCCTCTGTTGCTCTCGCTCGAGGCATAGCCTCTCACAAGTAAAGAGTGGCCGGACCGGAAAGGCACAGCCTTTCCGCACATCAGGGCGGCAAGCCGCAAATCCCTGCACCTGATATTACAAGTCTTCTCTGACCGAACACTTGTCGCCCGCATGTCCATCTTCTATGGCTCATCACCCATCGTCATTAACGGCGTGGCTCCCCGACTTGCTTTACACCGGCAGGCGTTTTGAGCCAAACACTGCGCTCGTCACCGACGGCGCGGGCCGCGTCGTGGAAGTTAAGCCTACCGCCGAACTCACCGATCAACATATCATCCGTTTCACAGATCGCGCGCTCTTGCCCGGTATGGTCAACGCGCACTCGCACGCTTTTCAGCGCGTGATTCGCGGGCGCACGGAGTTTCGTTCCGCCGCGCATGATTCGTTCTGGACGTGGCGCGAGATGATGTACGCGGCGGCCACGCGCTTGACGCCTGAAGATTTATATGACGCCTCGCGGATGGCCTTTCTGGAAATGTGCGAGGGCGGCATCACGGCGGTCGGCGAGTTTCATTATTTGCATCGCACGCCGGAAGGCGCGGCTTACGCGGACGCGAACGAGTTGGCGAAAGTGGTCGTCCGCGCGGCGCGCGACGTAGGAATTAGGATCGCGCTGCTGCATGTGGCCTATGCGCGCTCTGGCTTTGAGACGCCGCCGAATCTGCGCCAAGCGCGCTTCATTGAGGCGGACGCGGAAATATTCTTGAGCAACGTCGATGAGTTGAGAACCACTCTCGCAAGCGAGGGGGCCAACGACGAATCGCCGGGCGCGTGGACGGGCGTTGCGCCGCACAGCATCCGTGCTGTGCCATTAAAATACTTGCGGGAGGTTCATGCTTATGCCACGCGCTACGATTTGCCTTTGCACATGCACGTCTCGGAGCAACCCGCCGAGAACGAGTCATGTGTGCGCGAGCATGGGCGCACGCCCGTCACGCTGCTGGCTGAAGAAGGCTTGCTTGATGAGCGCTTCACCGCCGTCCACGCCGTCCACATCACTGCGGATGAAGCACGCGCCATCGCCGGCGCGCAATCAACCGTCTGCGCTTGCCCGACCACTGAACGGAATTTGGGCGACGGCATCGTGCCGGCGGATGTACTTTTCATGGCAGGCGCGCGCGTCTCGCTCGGCACGGACAGCCACACGCAGATCGATCTCCTCGAAGACGCGCGCGAGCTTGAATATCACTTGCGCCTGCAAAAGCTAGAACGTGCGGCGCTGGCAAACGGCGGCGGGACGATTGATGAAATGGAGACTGACGGGACGCAACTCTCTGCGCTCGCCGTGAGCTTGTTTGATTGTGCGACGCGACACGGCGCGGCGAGCATTGGCACGACGGGCGGAGACTTGAGCGCGGAACGCCCCGCCGATTTCTTCACCGTCGATCTGCACGATCCTTCAATCGCCGGAGCATCAATTGACGATCTCTTGCCTGCCATCGTCTTCTCGCTCGCGCGCACCGCCGTCCGCGATGTCTTCGTCGGCGGCGAGCAAATCGTCGAAGACGGACGGCATCGACAGCGCGCTGAGATCGTCGAGCGGTTCGCCGCGCTGCAAAAGCGTCTGTGGGTGTAGAATCAACTTAGAGGGTCGTTTATCAAAGGTGTCCTGACATCAGGTGTTCATTACATATTGGAAACAAGTCAGCGAACCAAATACACGTTCGAGTTGCAAGTTCGCAACCTAGCAGCAGAACTCTGGGGCGAAGTTGATCACTCTATCAACTATCCACATTAGTGGAACAGTTTAGCCTGTCGGGAACAAATTAAAGTTCTCGCTCGTGTCACTTCAAGTTGCAGCCGCTTAGTTGATTCGATTTTCAAAATCCATGAAGGAAATGAGGAGAGGTTAAATCTGACTCGAAACCTGACATAACAAGCAGCTATCGACATTTAAGATTACGCTATGATGAGACTTCCGAAATTCGCTTACCGTGTGCCGCAGACAATTGCGGACGCGGTGAGGATGATAGGCGACGCTGGTCCCGAAGGGCAGTTCGTGGCGGGCGGGACGGATTTGTATCCGAACATGAAGCGGCGGCAGCAGACGCCGAAGACAGTTATTTCGGTGACGCGCTTGAAGGAGTTGAACGAGATCGCGGGCGATGGGCGCGAGGGTGTGCGGATCGGGGCGAGTGTCAGCTTGACGGATGTGTGTGAGCATCCGGTCGTCAAACGTGATTACCCGATGGTGGCGGCGGCGGCGCGCTTGATCTCGACGCCGACGCTCAGGAACATGGGGACCATCGGTGGGAATCTTCTGCTCGACACGCGCTGCAATTATTACGATCAGAATTACGAGTGGCGACGCGGGATCAACTTTTGTCTGAAGAAGGACGGCGACATCTGTTGGGTCGCGCCGGGCAGCGCGAAGTGTTGGGCGGTGCAGTCGTCCGATCTGGTCCCCTTGATGGTGGCGTTGGGCGCGCGCGTGCGTCTCGCTTCGACGCTCGGCGAGCGGATCATTGATGCGGCAGGTTTGTACAACAATGACGGCATCGACTATCTGCACAAGCGGCCCGACGAGTTGCTCGTTGATGTGCATTTACCGGCGCGCGACGGCTGGCGCGCGGTCTATAAAAAGCTGCGGCGGCGCGGCGCGTTTGACTTTCCCGTTTTGGGCGTGGCCGCGCGGATTGATGTAACCGAAGACGGCACGGTGACGGATGCCAAATTGATCTTAGGCGGTATCGCGCCCGCGCCTATCGAAGTGAAAGAAGCGCAAGCCGCGCTCGTCGGCGGACAGCTCGACGAAGTACGGATGCGAGCGGCAGCGGAAGCCTGCTACATCAAAGCGCGCCCGCTCGACAACACGGATTTCGTGATGAACTGGCGCAAGCAAATGACCAAGCCTTACGTCTTGCGCGCGCTCGAAGAGTTGAAACAATAGTCAGTTTTCAGTTTTCAGCAAAGACAAAATTACTGAAAACTGAAAACTATGAGAAGAGTTGCCGCTATTCTGCTCGCCGCCGGGCGCTCGCGGCGGATGGGCGCATCGCCGTCGTCAATTGCAAGGATCAATCAGCCTGTTTAATTTGACCGCAGGCGTCGGTTTTTCGTCCAACCGTCAGGCTGACAAGCACATCTAAAATTCCGGCCTGAGAGCGTCTGGCAGGCCGTGTGAAAACGCCGGTTTCGGCGTGACAAGTGAAAGAAGCAAACAACCCACTTGAGACGTATGAGAGGAATTGAAGATGCTGAATCAAAGCCTACGCAAACTGACTGGATTGACGTTCGCGGCGCTATTGGCCGTCGCTCAGTTGGGCTTCGCTGGGCCGGCAGCGTCGGGCGTCGATTTCTCGCTGCGGGCGATTGATGGCAACGGTGTCTCGTCCGCATCGCTGCGCGGCGATGTGGTGGTGCTGGCGTTCGGCGCGTCTTGGCTGCCGCTCTCGCGCGAACAGGTGCAGGGCGTCCAGAAACTGGCAGACGAGTACGCGGGGCGCAAAGTGCGCGTCTTCTGGGTCAGCACCGACTCGGAAGCGCCGAAGTCGCGCAACTACGCGACCGACGATCAACTCCGCGCCTTCGCGCGCAAGCACGCGCTGAAGGTGACGGTGTTGCGCGACCCCGATGGCACGGTCTTCAAACAGATGGGCGTTGACGGCAACCAACTGCCGGCCATCGTGATCATCGACCGGCAAGGCAATATCGCCGGCGAACCGCTCGGCGGTTTAGACCCCGAAGGCAATCTCGTCCAACAACTCGCCGGACGCCTCAATGCACTGTTGTAAATACTCCGTCGTCCGATAGAGCATGACCCGACACTTGAAGAGGCCGCCCCATTGACAGGCGGCCTCTTCGATTTTTTGGAGAGATACTTTCCGCACGTGGCAAAACCCATCCATCAATTGACATAGCCCGGCTGGCTCTCCGCTGTTCAGCATGTAGAGCCTAATTTCGTTCGCTAGACAATCCAGAATCAATCCTTTAATTTGTTTTGCTTGCAGCACAAGCATTCTCCGTTCTGTGGCAAGGCAATTCAACGCCGGGGTGGCGTAACTGGCAGCCGCGCAGGTCTTAGAAGCCTGTGCCGCAAGGCGTGCGGGTTCGAGTCCCGCCCCCGGCATCAATCGTTCAACGATGAATGATGCACTGTCTTTAATTCATCGTTCCGCGTTCGTCATTCATCCTTTTTGAAAGTGAACAATTTGATTCCATGAAAACAGAAATCGTCGATGTCTCTCCGACACGCAAAGAATTGAAGATCGAGATCGAGCCGGCGGAAGTGCGCGCCGAGTACGAGCGCGTCAGTAATCGTTACGCGAGCGCGGCGACCGTGCCGGGCTTTCGACCGGGGCGCGCGCCGGTGTCAATTGTCCGCCAACGTTATAAGAATGAGATTCGCAATGAGGTGATGCAGAACCTCGTGCCGCAGGCGATCAGCGATGCGATCACAGAGAGCGAACTCCATGTCATCGGCGAGCCGGAACTGCATCTCGACAACAGCGCGGGGCTGAATCAGATCGGGCAAGAACCCCTATCGGTTCACGCGCACGTCGAAGTAATGCCGGATGTGGAACTCGGCCAGTACAGAGGCTTGGAGCTGTCGCGGAGCGTGCGTCCGGTGACGGACGAGATGGTGGAGGAATTAATCGAGGAATTGCGCGAATCAACGTCGTCGCTCGACGCAATCGAGGATCGCGGAGCTGCGGCGGGCGATAGGGTGACGGTTGATTTCGTCGGCAAGTACATCCAGCCGCCGGAGGCCGAAGACATCAAGGCTGAAGATGTCGATGTCGATCTCGATG
Source organism: Acidobacteriota bacterium (assembly GCA_030859285.1). GTDB lineage: Bacteria > Acidobacteriota > Blastocatellia > Pyrinomonadales > Pyrinomonadaceae > JACCRA01. Next base: position 8,976 of record JALZKK010000038.1, read on the forward strand.
GTGAGGGCGTGCTGTCGAACTTCACCGAAAATCTGACGGGCACGCGTGCCGACGATGTGCGGACGTTCACGGTGAAATACCCGGAGGATTTTTCGTCGAAGGGATTGGCGGGCAAAGAGATCGAATATACGGCGACGGTGACGGCGGTGCGGCGCAAGGTCGTGCCGGAAGTTGATGACGAATGGGCGCAGAGTCTCGGCGAAGAGGTCGAAACCGTCGGCGCGTTGCGCGAGAAGTTGCGGCGGGACATGGAGACGGGGGCACGCGCCGAATCGGATCGGCGCTTGCGCGATGAAGCCATGAGCAAGCTGATCGCAGCGCACCAATTTGAAGTCCCGCCGACGCTCGTTGAAAGCCAGTCGCGCCATCTCTTGGAAACTTACGTGCGCGAATTGTTCCAGCGCGGCATCGATCCGCGCCGGCAAGACATGAACTGGGAGAACTTGCGCGGCATGATCGAAGCGCAGGCGGCTGACGATCTGCGCGGCTCGATCCTCTTGGAGCAGATCGCCGGAGCGGAGAATATCGAACCGACCGATGAAGAGATCGAACAAGAGATCGAAGCGCTCGCGGCGATGTCGAAACAACCAATTGCACAAGTGCGTGCTGCCTTGACAAAGCAAGGGGGCGAACGTAGCATCGCCGACAGGTTGCGGCATCGCCAAGCGTTGGAGTTGATCGTTGAAAACGCGAACGTGAAAGACGAAGAGTGGCGCGAAGAAGAGTTGCTTGATGAAAGCGATGAGCTGGCTAATGAAATGCCGGCACAGGTTGAAACGACAGTGCGTGAAACAACTGCCACCGGCGACACGATAGACGCACGAAGCAACGCGGCAAGCGCCAGCGACGAGCAGCAGTGAGACAGAGTTTTTGATTTGCGGTTTTAATTTGGAATTTGAAATCTCAAATCTGGAATTCCAAATTCTTGAATCAAGCGGCAACCCACCGCCCTCAATCGCAAAGCAAAAATCTAAAATCAAAAATTTCTCAGAGCCGGGCGCAGGGAGATTCTCAAGTTATGGCTTTAGTTCCAATGGTGGTCGAGCAAACGTCGCGGGGCGAGCGCGCCTTCGACATTTTCTCGCGCTTGCTCAAAGACAACATCATTTTTATCGGCACACCCATTGACGATCAGATCGCTAATCTGATCGTCGCCCAACTTCTCTTCCTCGAAGCCGAAGACCCGGAGAAAGACATCAACCTTTATATCAACTCGCCGGGCGGCTCGATCACGGCCGGCATGGCGGTTTACGACACGATGCAGTTTATCCGCCCCGACGTGACGACGATCTGCGTCGGTCAGTGCGCTTCGATGGGCGCGCTCCTGTTGGCCGCCGGCGCGAAAGGCAAGCGCTTCGCGCTCCCCAATTCGCGCATCCTGATCCACCAGCCTTCGGGCGGCGCGCAGGGCCAAGCCACCGACATTCGCATCATGGCCGAAGAGATTATCCGAATGCGCGAGTTGACCTCGAACATCTTGGCGAAGCACACCGGCCAGTCTTACGAAATGATCGAGCGTGACGTTGAGCGCGACCGCATCATGTCCGCCTCGCAGGCCAAAGAGTACGGGCTGATCGATGAAGTGATCGCACACCGCGAATAAACCGAATGCGGAATGCGGAATGCGGATTTTGCAGTTCGGAAATCGGAAGCGGAACATTGAAAAATTCAAGCTCCGTAATCTGCAATCCGAAATCGAAACTATGGTACGACGATCCGATGACACGTTGCGCTGCTCGTTCTGCGGCAAGTCGCAGAACGAAGTAAAGAAGCTCATTGCCGGCCCGACCGTCTATATTTGCAATGAGTGTATCGACATTTGCAACGAGATTATTACCGACGATCAGCAAGCTGAAGCCGTCGCTTCGCGCCCGCCGTTGCCGAAGCCGTCGGAGATTAAATCCTTCCTTGACGAATACGTGATCGGCCAAGAAGAGACAAAGAAACGTCTCGCCGTCGCCGTTTATCAACACTACAAGCGGATCGAGTTGGCTCGCCGCCGCTCGGACATTGAGATTCAAAAGTCGAACATCCTCTTGATCGGGCCGACGGGAACGGGCAAGACGCTCTTGGCGCAAACGCTCGCGCGGATGCTCTCAGTTCCCTTCACCATCGTCGATGCGACGACGCTGACCGAAGCCGGCTATGTCGGCGAGGACGTTGAGAACATCATCCTCAAACTGTTGCAGTCCGCCAACGGCGATGTGGAACGCGCGCAGCAGGGCATCATCTACATCGACGAAGTTGATAAAATTTGTCGCAAGGATGAGAACCCCTCGATCACGCGCGACGTGTCGGGCGAGGGCGTGCAGCAAGCGCTTTTGAAAATCTTGGAAGGCACGGTCGCCAACGTCCCGCCGCAGGGGGGCCGGAAGCACCCGCACCAAGAGTTCTTTCCTGTTGACACCACGAACATCCTATTCATCTGCGGCGGCGCGTTCGTCGGCCTCGAAAAAGTGGTCGGGCGGCGGCTGCGGAATAAGTCGCTCGGCTTCCATGCCGACATCAAAGACAACCATGACCGCTATGCTGAAGCACTCTCTAGCGTTCAGCCCGAAGACCTTGTGCGTTTCGGCCTGATCCCCGAATTCGTCGGACGCCTCCCCGTCTTGGGTGCGCTCCATGAACTCGACGAGACGGCGCTGATCCGCATCCTCACCGAACCGAAGAACGCCCTGACGAAGCAGTACCAAAAGAAATTTGAGTACGATAACGTCAAGCTGCGTTTCACGGACGACGCCCTCAAAGGCATCGCCCGCCAAGCGGTCGAGCGCAAGGTTGGCGCGCGCGGGCTGATGATGATCATGGAAGAACTGCTCCTCGACGCAATGTACACGATGCCCTCGCAGAAGCGCATCAAAGAATTCATGATCACCTCTGAGATGGTCGAACGCCGCCGCGCCATGCCGGGCGAAGCCTTATCGGGCGTTGACGACGCAGCGGCCTAAGAGAAGACGGGGCAGAACAATCCACTACGCACTTTTGC
>JALZKK010000087.1 GCA_030859285.1 Acidobacteriota bacterium
GATCAGAACTGATTTCAAATCCGCGTTTATCCGCGTTCATCTGCGGCTCATGTTTCTCTGTGCATTGCCGCTAAAGATCATCGCGAAGCTGCAATCGCTTCGTCGAAAATCTCCAGCGCGACATCGACATTCTCGCGCGTCAGGATGAGCGGAGGAGACCAGCGGATCGTGTTCGCGCCCGCGCCGAGAATGATCAGCCCGCGCTCGAAGCAGGCCATTTCGATCCGATCACGAAGTTCAGGCGCTGCTTTCAAAGTCGCGCGGTCTTCGACGAACTCCACGCCGAGCATCATTCCGAACCCGCGCACGTCGCCGATGCAGTCGTGCTTCCGCATTAACTTCAGCAAGCCTTCCTTCAAGTACGCGCCGACCTCCGCGCTGTTGGCGACGAGTTCACGTTCCAACAATTCAATCGTCTTGAGCGCGGCAGCGATGGCGACCGGATTGCCGCCAAAGGTCGAAGCGTGTGCGCCGGGCTGCCAGTCCATCAAATCCGCACGCGCCACACACGCTCCCATCGGTATCCCGGAAGCGATGCCTTTGGCGAGCGTGATGATGTCCGGCTTGAGATCGTAATGCTCACAGGCGAACATTTTTCCGGTGCGTCCCATGCCGGATTGCACTTCATCGACGATCAAGAGAATCCCATGCTCGTCGCAAATGCGCCGCAAGCCTTGTAAAAACTCGCGCGGCGCAGGCACATAGCCGCCCTCACCCTGCACAACTTCGACGACGATGCCGGCCACTTCTTCGGGCGGCGTCGTCGTTTTGAACAGACGATTTTCGATCCAATCGAGGCACAGACGGCTGACCGTTGCCGCGTCAGTCGCGCCGCCGGTGAAGGGATCACGGTAAGCATTCGGGTAAGGCACATGTGTCACGTCGAGGACTTGCCGCTTGAAACCTTTGCGTTGCGCGGCGCGCGACGAAGTGAGCGAGAGCGAGCCGAGCGTACGCCCGTGAAAGCTGTTGAAAAAGGCGATGAACTTTTCGCGCCCGGTTGCGTGCATCGCGAGCTTCAAAGCGGTTTCAATTGCTTCCGTGCCGCTGTTGGCAAAGTGCGTGCGGGTGGGCGAGGGAACCGGCACGATCTCATCGAGCTTCTTTCCCAACTCCGGCATGTGACGATAATAAAAATCCGTGCCGCACATGTGAATCAATTGCGCGGCTTGCTCCTGAATCGCTCGGACGACTTCCGGGTGACAATGGCCGGTCGAGCAGACGGCGACACCCGCGTTGCAATCTAAAAACACGTTGCCGTCAACGTCCGTGACCCACACACCCTCGGCGTGATCGGCGACGAGTTTATATGAAGGTCGCGGATACGAAGGCGTGACATATTGACTGTCAGCTTTAACAATTCCTTGGCCTTTCGGGCCGGGCAGGGCGGTCTTAATCTCCGGCCTCTTTGGTGGCGCAATTGTGGACATGATGATTTCTCCTTTTAAGAAACGCGAGGGATGATTTGAGATTTGAAATTTGAGAAAGCGGCTATGCGGAGACAGGTTTCGGCTAATCCGCGAAGAGATTGGCGCGAACATCAAGCGGGCGAAAATGTAAGAGGCGTCGATTAAGCATTGCTGAAGGATTGTCCGTAGTCCGTTGTCAGTGGTCAGTTATTTTCGTGTGACCGCGCAAATCTTAAATCTTTAGCTTGCCGTTAGGCAAGCATATCAAATTGGATAAATTTTTGACTTTTGATTTGCGATTGGAGAAGACAAAGTAAGAGTTGGAAAGTTCGGACACTTTTCCTGTGGGGGAAGTCTCACGCAAAGACGCCAAGGCGCAAAGAAAAGCCGCCAAGAAAAAGGCTCCGGATTCTTCAAATTCCACTTAGGTTTTCAATCGCAAATCAAAAATCAAAAATCCGTCTTCATCTCCGCTTCCAACGCACGCCGTCGCGCGTGTCTTCGAGGATAATACCGCGCTCGATTAGTTCGTCGCGGATGTCGTCGGCACGGGTGAAGTCGCGGCGGCGGCGGGCTTCCTGTCGCTCGTCGATGAGGGCTTGCACTTCGGCGTCGAGCATCTCGCGTTGCGGGGCGTGGAAGATGTTGAAGACGGAATTGAAACGTTCGACGAGCGCGAGCAAGTCGCGTTGATCGTCGGCGCGGAGTTGGCACTGATCGAGCGCGACGTTCGTCTCGCGGCGGAGATTGTGGACGGCGGCGAGTGCGACGGAGGTGTTGAGATCATCATCAAGTCCGGCCTCGAATTCTGCGAGCGCGCGTTTGGCGGCGTGTTGGACTTCTGGATTGCTGCCCGGTTCGACGCGCGCATCCTGTAGGCGTTGGCGAAACTCTTGCAGCTTGGCGACGGATTTTTCGTGGCCGCGCAAATCTTCGAGCGTGAAGTTGAGTTGTTTGCGATACGGCACGCTCATCAGCGAGTAGCGAATGGCGGCGGGCGTGAAGCCTTGTTCGAGTAGATCGCGGAGCGTGAAGTAATTGCCTTTTGACTTCGACATCGTCTCGCCGTCGATCTTGAGATGTTCGCCGTGCAGCCAGTATTTGACGAACCGTTTGCCGGTCGCGCCTTCGCTTTGAGCGATCTCATTTTCGTGGTGCGGGAAAATGAGATCGACGCCGCCGCAGTGGATGTCAAACGTTTCGCCCAAGTATTTCATCGACATCGCCGAGCATTCGATGTGCCAGCCGGGACGTCCGCGACTAAAGCTCGCCTCCCAAGCCGGCTCGTCCGGCGTCTTCGCCGCTTTCCACAAAGCGAAGTCGCGCGCATCTTCCTTTTCGTAACGGTCGGTGTCAATGCGCTCGCTCGCGCCGGCGATGTTGCCGGCGAAGTTGATCTTCGAGAGCTTGCCGTAATCTGGAAACGACTTGATCCGGTAATACACCGAGCCTTCTGAATCGTAAGCGTGACCTCGCTCCGTGAGTTTTCCGATGATCTCTTCCATCTCCGTGATGTGCCGCGTCGCGCGCGGCGCGATGTCAGGGCGTTCGCACCCCAACGTGTCCACGTCTTCCCAAAACGCTTCAATGTACGGCGCGGTATATTCGTCAATCGTCAGTCCCTTCTCCTGTGCGAACACGATGATCCGGTCGTCCACATCCGTCAGGTTCATCACATGCGTCACTTGAAAGCCCTTGTACTTCAAATAGCGGCGCAGGATGTCAACGAACAAATTCGAGCGCAGATTGCCGATGTGCGCGAAGTTATAGACGGTCGGCCCGCAGTAGTACATTCGCACGTGACCCGCTTCGAGCGGGTGGAACTCTTCGAGTTGATTGGAGAGAGTGTTGTGAAATTTGAGCATCGTACGTACAAGACAACCAAGATTCAGAGCGACAATTTCGTTACGCGAACAGCCACATGTAAGTTTCCGGGACTCAAGCGAACCTGACAAAATTGGGACAGACGGAAAAGCATTATCCACGAAATCATACGAAACAGCACGAAACTAAAACCGCGAACTTTGTAGGCTTGGCTTCGTGTCGTTTCGTGTGATGCGCGTGGATGTCTTGACGGATTCAAAGAAGGAGGATGAGTCAAACAAGTATCGTTGAGCGCGGCAGGCGACGTGCGGACGTGCGGCGTTGAAGTGTTATTTGAAATGAACGAAACCTGCCGATTGAAGATCGCGCGGATGCCCGTCAAAGTCGATTTTGTAACCTGACACTTGCTTTCTAATCTCGCCGATGCGAGTTGCCGGCACGCCGTCAACTTCTAGGGGGATGCGTGAGGCGTGCTGCGGGCGCACTGTAAACAGCAACTCGAAATCTTCGCCGCCATGAAGGGCCAGCGCCAGTCTTTGATCTTCATCGAGCGAAAGAGAATCAAGCGCCTTCTTATGCGGAATTGCCGCCGCCTCAATGATTGCGCCGGCCTTGCTCTCGCGGCAGAGATGCGCGAGGTCTGATGAAAGCCCGTCGCTCAAATCGATTATCGCCGTCGCTAATTTCCTTTCGGCGAGCCATGCGCCCCATGCGACGCGGGGCATCGGGCGCAGTTGGCGAAGCAGGAGTTGCGTGCGCGCGTTTGGAGGGCGGCTTGTCGCGGCGCGGCGCGGAGGCCGCGCGCCTTGTTCGAGCAATTGAAGTCCTGCCGCCGCGCCGCCGAGTGCGCCGGTGACGAAGATGTGATCGCCGGGCCGCGCGCCGGAACGCAGGATGGCACGCCCGCGTTTCGTCTCGCCGATGACGATGGAATCGATAACGATGCGTTCGGGCGTGCGCGAAACGTCGCCGCCGACGAGCGCGACCTGATGCTCATCGGCCAGCGCGAAGAAGCCTTCGTAAAAGTGTGCGAGAAACTCCGTCCGCCAAATCTCTTGCGGCACGCCGACGGAGAGCAGAGCGAAGCGCGGGCGCGCGCCCATCGCCGCGATGTCGGAGAGCGAAACGGCGAGAGCCTTCCAGCCGAGAAAGCGCGGCGTAGTCGTCGTTCGCCGAAAGTCGATCTCTTCGACGAGCAGATCGGTCGTGATGCAAAAATCAGTTTGAGATGAACCGCGAAAGATTGCCGCGTCGTCGCCGATGCCGGAGAGAAGTACTGAGCGCTGAGTACTGAGTACTGAGTGTTGTTGTGCGTTGTGTCGTTTAGTGTTGGCCTGGTGACGGATATGTTCGATGAAGTCGAATTCACTGAACGCGGAGCGCGCTGAGGTGGCTGAAGGAGTGGCTATTCGGGATTGCTTCTTCTTTCCTTCATCCCTCATCCCTCATCCCTCATCCCTTCAAAATTTCCTCGTCCCCTCAGAGATTTTTCCGCATCGAGTCGAGGCCGGCGGTAATGGTCTCCGGCGAGGTCGAGAAGGAGAAGCGGACATGGCCTTCGCCGTGCGCGCCGAAGACGATGCCGGGGACGGTGGCGATTTGTGCGCGGTCAAGGAGGATTTCGGCGGCGGTGCGACTATCGGTGTCGATGCGCGTCACGTTGGGGAAAGCGTAGAACGCGCCTGCCGGAGCTTCGCATGTCAGGCCGAGTTCGTTTAGCCCGGCGATGAGCAGGTCGCGGCGTTCGCGGTAGGCGGCGCGGGCAGACTCGAAATAGTCTGCCGGTAAATTAAACGCCGCGAGCGCGGCCCATTGCGTCGGCGTCGAAACGCCATTGGTGGAATAGAGCGTGGTCTTTTTCAGTCCTGTCATCCATGGCTCGGCGGCGACTGCGTAGCCGATGCGCCAGCCCGTCATCGCGAAAGATTTCGAGAGCGTGTAGCTCGTGATGGTCCGCTCGAACATACCTTCGAGCGAGGCGATGGAGACGTGTTCGCCGTCATAGACGAGGTCTTCGTAAGCCTCGTCCGCGATGACGACGAGATCGTGTTCGCGCACAAACGCGGCAACGGTTTCGGCTTCCTCGCGCGTGAAGACGACGCCGGTCGGGTTCTGCGGCGTGTTGTAATAGAGCGCGCGGGTCTGCGGCGTGACGTAACGCGCGAGCGTTTGGCCGAAGCCATCGCGTCGGGCTTCGGCGGTCGGGACGAGGACGGCGCAGCCTTCGCAATTGGCGATCAAATCTTTAATCGGCGTCCAGTACGGCGAGAAAACGAGAACTTCTTCGCCGGGATTGACCACCGTCTGAAACGCGCCGAACAAGCCTTGCATCCCGCCGTTCAACACGATCACGTCTTTGTCTTGCGCCGGAATTTGATTGCGCTCGCGCAATTTCTCTGCCACGACGGCGCGCAATTCCGCGATGCCTGACGAAGGCGCGTAGAGCGTGCGGTTCTCGGCGAGTGCGCGCATCATCGCTTCTTTGACCGCGTCGGGCGTGTTGAGAAACGGCTCGCCGCCCTCGAATTGATAAACCGTCGCGCCCGCCGCGCGCAGTTCCATAATGCGATTGCGGATTTTCACGATGTCGGAGGAGCCGACCCCATCAAGGCGCGCGGCGAGGCGAAAGGCTGCGGAAGAAGCGGTGGACACTTTGTTGAATTGAACCTCCAAGAGTCTCTGCCAATGAGAGCGAGATTATATAGCGGTTTGCATTTGCATTGATACTAATAACCGCAATGTCTGAACCAGCCGTCAATGTCTGCGAGCGAAACGGAGTTGATGGCATCAGTCAAAGCGTTGTTTAGTTCCGGCTCTGTCCGAGGTT
>JALZKK010000107.1 GCA_030859285.1 Acidobacteriota bacterium
ATAGTCCGGGTTGCGCGCGAGGCTCAAGACCGCCGGATTGATTTCATAGAATGTCCAGTGTTGCTGCGGTCGTGTGTAAGCGGCGGTCGCGCCCGTGCCGAGTCCGACGACGGCGACGGGCGGCGAAGCGGGCTGTTGGTTGTATATCTCGAACAATGCGCCGAGCGGGCCTTCGCGGTGATAGTAAGAGAGCGGCTCGCACTGGCGGTCGAGCGCGGTGTACTGCCGCCCGTGCAGTGTGCTGCCATTGTAGAGAAAGTGCTGTTCGCCTTCAGCCCCGCGCGCGACGCGGACGACGCCGAAGAAGTTGCGTTCGACAAAGAGCGTCTCTCTTCCGAAATTCGTGCTAAGAACGCTCGCCAGCATCACTGCGCCGACGGCGAGGGTGAAGCGCAAATGACTTCGCTTGAAGAAGAGGCTGAAGATCAGCGGCGGGCCGAGCATCAGCGCCGCGCGTTCGAGGGCCGGGAGGTCGAGGCTCTGCACGAGCGCGGCCAGCACTACGGTGAGCAGTCCGGCAGTCAAAGGCAACCACAGATCGCGCCAACCGAATCGTCGCCGGACTTCCGATTCTTCAGGATTGAGCAATGCTTCATCCGTCCCGATCTTCAATTGCAACGGCGGCTTCTGTTGCTGCTTGCGTGCGCGCGGGCGCAGCCACACGGCCAGCAGAATCGCGAGCGGATATTCGACAATGGAGTTGAAGAGCGCGGGCGCGACAATCGCGTGCAACACACCGCCGAGCGCGCCGCCAACCGACACCCACAAATAAAACTCCGCGAGGTGTCGCGTCGCGGGGCGATCATCCGCGAGTTGGCCGTGACAACTGAGCGCAGCGATGAAGAGATAGAGCAGATGCAACAACGCGAGAAAGAGCGCGGGCTGTGTCGCACCCGATAAATAAACGAGGACGAGAACGATAGTCGCGCCGGGCATCACCCGCGCGACGAGCGAGCGCGGGACCAATTGCCGCCGTGCGAAGGCGAGGATCAGCGTTAAGAGATAGATGCCGAGCGGAATCACCCAGAGCAACGGCAGCGAGGCAATATCGGTCGAGATGTAAGTCGTGACGCCGAGCATCAAACTCGAAGGCACGAAAGCGAGCGTCGTCCAACAGAGACGACGCCAATTAGTCAGCTTCTCATCCGGCAGCGTGCCGGATACTTCATCCTGCTCTGTAGCTGCATTCGTCGCTGTCGTTTCACCACTGCGCCACAAGGCAAGCGCGCACAGCATGAACAGCCCGACGAGCGCGGCGTAGGCATAACTCCACAGCCAACTTTGCTGGCGAAGATCGAAAAACGGTTCGAGCAACAACGGATAGCCGAGCAGCGCGAGCAAGCTGCCCGCGTTGCTTGCAGCGTAGAGGAAATATGGATCGCTCGCCGCCTCATGACGAGTGTGCGAAAACCACCTTTGCAGGAGCGGGCCGCTCGTCGATAAAACGAAAAAAGGCAGACCGACGACGAGCAACAACCTGATCAACAGCCACAGCGTCGGATCGCCCGTGCGCGGCACGCCGGCAACCGCATTTTCGGAAAGCCGGATCGGTAAAACGGTGGCGGCGGTTAAGAGTAGTGCTATTTGGACGATTGTCTGTTGCCGCACGCTCAAGCGCGTCGAAGCGAAGAGCGCGTAAGCGTAGCCGGCGAGCAGGAGAGTTTGAAAAAAGAGCAGGCAAGTATTCCACACCGACGGCGTGCCGCCGAGCATCGGCAACAGCAGCTTGGCGACCATCGGCTGCGACCAAAATAGCAACGCCGCGCTGACGAAGAGCGTCACCGCGAAGAGCGGCGTCAGTAAAATTCTTCTTGGCATTTTTCTAAGTCCAAAGTCCAAAGTCCAAAGTCAAGAACACTGTCTTCCGACTTTGGACTTTGGACTTTAGACTTTGGACTTTGTGGTTAGACGAAGGCGAAATCGAATTGTTCTTGATGCACGTTCTCGTCGCTGGTGATGTCCACTGCGCCGAGGTAGTCTTCGATCTCTGTGAGGACATCACGTTCAGTGGAGCGGAGCGCGCGGGCGACTTCGGGATTGAGGCGCAGCGTGGTCTGCTTGATCGAGTCGCCGTTGAGACTACGCGACAGGCTGCGGGCCTCTTCGAGAATCTCGTAGCAGATGGTCTGCGCCGACTTGACGAGGCCTGCGCCCTGACAGTACGGGCAAGGACTACAGAGCGTGCGCTCTAACGATTGCTTGACGCGCTTGCGCGTCATGATCACAAGGCCGAAGTCATTGAAGGACAGCACCTTCGTCGGCGACTTGTCGTCCCTGAGCGCGTCTTGCAGGACGGTCATTACGCGCTGACGGTTGCGTCGATCTTCCATGTCGATCAGATCGAGGACGATGATGCCGCCCAAGTCGCGCAGGCGTATCTGGCGCGCGATCTCTTCGACGGCTTCGAGGTTGGTGCGCGTGATCGTGTCTTCGAGCCGGCTGCCGCCGCGCCCGACGAACTTGCCGGTGTTGACATCAATCGCCACCAACGCCTCGGTCTGGTTGATGACGAGATAACCGCCGGAGCGGAGCCAGACGCGCGGCTTAATCGCTTTGTCGATCTCGGCCTGCACACCGAAGGCTTCGAGGATCGGTTCTTCGCGCGTGTAGAGCTTAACGCGGTTGACTAATTTCGGCTGAATCCGATTCACGAACTCGACGATGCTTTGATATTCCTCTTCCGAGTCCACGCGGATCGCTGTGAAGTCGTCCGACATTTGATCGCGCAGGATACGCTGGACGAGATCGAGATCACGATGGGCGAGCGCCGGCGCTTTCTGTTTTTCAGCCCCGCGCCGGATGTCGCGCCATGTGCGGACGAGATAGCGCGCGTCGTCGCGGAGGTCTTGCTCGCTGACGCCGATGCCAGCGGTGCGGACGATGAAGCCGCCTGACGGCACATCTTCCGCAGCGCGGATGGTTTGAATCAATTTCCGCAAGCGTTGACGTTCGCTGTCGGACTCGATCTTGCGCGAGACGCCGACATGCTCGATGGTCGGCATATAGACGAGGTGACGGCCCGGCAGAGCGATATGCGAAGTGATGCGCGCACCCTTCTGCGCGATTGGCTCTTTCGCAATCTGGACGAGAATCTCTTGGCCTTCGCGCAAGAGATCGGTGATGGTTGGGGCGGAGCGACGATCTCGATTGTCCCTGTTGTCTCTGCTGCCGCGCCCGCCTCTGTCACTGCGCGGTTGACGCGCTTGACGACCGCCGCCAGCCGGCGCGGGAGCGGGAGCTTCGGGGACCTGCTCTTCGGCTACCGCCTCGACCTCGACCGGCTCACTGACTTCTTCGGCGTGGCCGTTCGAGCGATCTTCTTCGCCGCCGCCGTTGCCTTCCGCGCCCGGCTTACCGCCGCGACGACTGCGCCGCCGCCCGCCACGCCGGGCAAATTCTCCGCGCGGCTGCGTGGCCTTCAGACTCGCTTCCGAGTCGGCTAGCGGCTCTGTCCGGGCAGCCGTTTCTTGAGCCGCACTCTGATTCATCTCAGCCGTCGCGCCGCCCTCTGTCGCCGTGTTCGACGCCGCAGAGCGGCTGCGCTTCGAGCGGCCCTTCGCTGCGGCGGTTTCTTCCGTTGCCGCTCCTTTTTTAGAGCTGTCTTTCGGCGCGGCGGCCTTAGTTGCGCGTTCGTCCTTTTTCTTCTTCGTCGTCCCGGTTTCTTCCGTCGCTTCGGGCGCAGTTTCGCTGGACGCGGCGGATTTTTTTCTCGACTTCGTGGTGTCCTGTCTCGCCTTCGCGCTGCTCTCTTGCTTACCCCGTGAGCCGCGTTTAGCGGCGGGCGCAGCTTCTTCTGTGGGTAGCGCCTCGACGGCCTTCTCGTCGTCGCTCACGCGCTCGAACGATTGCGGTGCGCCCGTCGTCTTGGCCGGTTCTGACAAAACGTCGTCGGTGAACGAAGCGACGGCGGCGGCGACTTCCGGCTGCACGGCGGCAAGCATGTGCGGCGAAGCGTCGGCGATATCGCTGTCGTCGATGCGTTGGAAACTCGAAGCGCCGGTCGCGCCCGCCAGCAGCGAGCCGACTTCGGCGGTGGCGGGCGTCTCGATGTCGAACTCGATGGCGTGAATTTGATTGAAGATGCGCTCTTGCAAACGCGCGTCTTTGAACATCTCGCCTTCGCCGGCAGCGGCTTCGTCCTCATCGACGATGCGATGGAACGACGCGCCGCCCGCCGCTGCGAACGGCGTCTCGATCTCTTCGCGCGCGGTGAGCCGCGCGCGCACCTCTTCCGCGAAACTCGTCGGCGGTGTCGGCTCGCCGGTGGGCGGAGCCGTCGGCGTTCTCGGCTGCTCTGCTCGCTCTCGATCTTTCCCGCCGCGCCGGCTGCGGTCTCTGCGTCCGCGCCGCTCGTTGCTCATCTCTGTCTCTTCCGTCGGCTGTGGCCGCCCGGCGACGACAGGCGCGGCCATCGCCTCATCATCTTCTTCTTCGGTCTCGTCTTCCGCGTGCTTGCCCATTGTCAGCAGCGGCTCGGCGCGCTCTTGCGCCGTCTCAATCTGCCGCTCGCGCTCGATGCGGGCGCGCTCCAATTTCTCGGCGGCGGCACGCACGACGGCTTCCGTTGAAGCGTCGCCCTTCGACTTATCGACGACGATCCGCTCGAACTCTTCTTCTTCATCAAAGAAGTCCGAGACGTAGAGGAAGGCGTCGCGTTCCAACCCGATGTCCACGAACGCCGATTGCATTCCGGGCAGGACGCGCATTACGCGCCCTTTGTAAATGTTGCCAACGATGCCCTGATGGCCCTCGCCGCGCTCGATGTAAAACTCCGTGACCTTGCCATTCTCGATGATGGCGATCTTTTTTTCGCGCCCGTTGACGCTAACGATTAACTCTTTCGGCATAGACTTAAAGTGGTGGCTCCGATACAGCCGCGCGCACGTCTTCAATAGTAGGAGCGGCGTCTGTGGTGTGGGAAATTTATGATCGCAACGCGCCATCGGCGCAGCCGGTCGAATAGACAAGACATATAGGTGTTAAGAAAAGAATTGAGCCACGAAGGAACACGAAGACACACGAATGAGTTGGCAGCGAAATTAGGCAGCGCCGCGACATCAATTGATGGGGCGGGCGCTGATTTTTTTCTTTCGTGCTAATTCGTGTCAATTCGTGGCTAACTTTTTCTTGCAGTCTATAGATTGCGATACATGAAGCGACGCCGGCAGTCCGGCGTGCTATCCGGGCAGATGCGGTGTGTGGAGTGGCGGAGGTCAAGCCGAAAGTTGAATTGAAAGACGAATTGCCGTCCGCAGAGACAAGGAGCGAAATGCGCTGAAGACCACCGCCCGGCTCGTTAGGCTTCGGGCGCGCAGAAGTTTCTACTCCTCTGCGGGAAAGCGATCAGAACTGTTCACTTGAAACTCCGGTCAGCCGCAGTGCGCGCGCGCCGGGTGAAGCGACCGGAACGAGTTGTCTCCGCACACGGATAAAATCCCCCGCGCCGGCCCTCTCCCGCCTGCTCACCGCTCCGGCGCAACGCGCGCCTGCCGTGACGTCTCGCGCGACTGATGCGCGCCAAGCCGCAAACGGCTCACTGCAACCTCAAACACCTTCAAGAAAAATCAGCTAAAAAATAGCGACTCTCAAAAATCTGCGTCTCGTCCCTGCCGGGAGCGCAGGGCAAATTCTTACTCACGATTGATTCGTGAAAAGCGCCGCACCGCAGACACGCTGGCAGGACGAGGCACGAGGAGTATAACTAGTCCAAAGTCCAAAGTCCAAGACTAGTTCAAAGTTCAAAGTTCAAGGTTCAAAGTCAAAGACCTGTTTTCGACTTTGAACTTTGAACTAATCAATTGACGAATCTTCGCAACTGCACGCTGACGACGAAGCCGATGGCGATGAAGGTTGCCAGCACTGAGGAGAGGCCGGCGCTCATCAAGGGGAGCGGGACGCCGATCACGGGCAACATGCCGAGGGCCATGCCGACGTTGATGAAGATTTGAAAAGCCAAGCCGCCGACGATTGCCATGATGACGAGCATTCCGGCGCGGTCGGGCGCGCGGCGGGCCCCGATTAGCAGCTTGGTTAGCAGGACGGCATAGGCGATCAGCAGCAGGAGCGAGCCGGCGAAGCCGGTGGTCTCCGCCGTCACTGCGAAGATGAAGTCCGTGTGCGGTTCAGGCAAAAATTTCAGACGGCTCTGCGTGTATTCGTCCGATTCGCCGCGCGCTCCCGTCATGCCGCCCTTGCCGACCGTGACGATGGATTGCCACGTGTGATACCCGAAGCCCCGCCGGTCGGCGTTCTCCGGATCGAGGATGACGTTGATTCGCTCTTGCTGGTAATGCTTGATCTGGCCGGTCTGGACGCCGACGACATAAGCCGCCGGGATCAGTACCGTACTCAGGACGAGTGCGGCGACGACGACCGACATGCGGATCGAAGAAAGAAATAAAACGACCGCGAGCAGCGGCATGTACGTGATCGCCTGTCCCGCATCCGGTTCTAGCAAGATCAGCCCGACCGGCAACGCGAGGATCGCCACGCCGATCAACATCTCTTTGAAATTCAACGCCGCGTGCCGCGCCTTGCCGAAGTAATAGGCCAGCATCAAGACGGTCGGAATTTTAACGAACTCGGAAGGCTGAAACTGCCCGATCACCGGCGTCTTGATCCAAGCGCGCTGGCCGTTGATCTTCAAACCGATACCCGGAATCAAGACCACCACTAACAGCACAAGGCCAATGGCATAAAAGGCCGGCGCGAAATTGATCAGCTTGCGATAGTCCGTAAAGGCCACGACAAGCATCACGCCGAGCGAGATGACCAACCCGATCAACTGCTTCTTCCAATAACCCTCCAACGGCTGCGCGTTGTGAATCTGCCACGTCCCGAACACGACGATCCCGGTCGCCAACAACGTCAGCATCCAATCGAAATCGCGATAGCGTCGTTTTTCTAAAACTGCAACCATAAAATCAGAGGTTAGAGATTAGAGGTCAGAGATCAGTCTATTGAATTATTCTGTATGCGCTCTCGTCTCTCACGGGATTCGCGTGATGGCTGGGCAGGAGCAGCGGCAGATTCCAGTTCTTCACTGACCTCTGACCTCTGACCTCTGACCTCTCCGCTGCGAGTTTTGTTGTAGTAAACGTCATAGAGGGCGCGGCTCGAAGGGGCGGCGAATCTGCCGCCGAAGCCGACATTCTCGATGAGCGCGATCATAGCGATCTCGGGTTTGTAGGCCGGAGCGTAGGAGACGAACCACGAGTGGTCTTTGTTCTCGCCCACATCTTTGCCGAGGCCGACGACCTGCGCCGTGCCGGTCTTGCCCGCGAGTTCAAAGTTTTCCATCTTGATCCCGCGTCCCGTCCCGCTGTCGTTGACCACTTCCCACATGCCGTCAACTACCATCTGATGATTCTCGGCAGTGGTCGGGACGATCTTTGGATTCGGGCGGCTCTGATCGCGCGGCACAAACGTTTGCGCCTGCCGCGCCTCGAACGGGCCGATTGACGGAACCGGCCTGACTTCCTTCAACAAGTGCGGCACATAGAGCTTGCCGCCGACGCCGATGCCGGCCACCGTCCGCAGCATGGCGAGCGGCGTCACGAAATCGTAAACCTGCCCGAACGAGGCATAGACCGTATCAATGTCTTTCCACGGCTGCTTGCGTTTGTCCATCATCGGCTTGAAATAGTTCGGCGTCCAACTCGTCAGCTCGTGCGGTAGATCGACACCGGTGCGCTTGTTCAGATCATAGTCATCGACCATCTTCATAATGCCGTCGAGTTCCATCTTGAGGCCGAGACGGTAGAAGT
The DNA here is from genome assembly GCA_030859285.1 of Acidobacteriota bacterium. Lineage (GTDB taxonomy): Bacteria > Acidobacteriota > Blastocatellia > Pyrinomonadales > Pyrinomonadaceae > JACCRA01. The sequence goes on from JALZKK010000107.1 coordinate 7,767, forward strand.
AGCCGTCGCAGGAAACTTCGATGGCATGGCGCAAGTCGGGCGAACCGTGATGACCCATGCAGCGCGTGAATTTGTTGCCGACTTGAATGCCGCCGCCGCAGACGAGGTTTGAGTGTTCGGTCGTGATCGCGCCTTGCTCCAAGCCGGCGGCGGCCATCGGGATTTTCCAAGTCGAGCCGGGCGGGTAACGCCCCCGGATCGCGCGGTTGAAGAGCGGCGTCTGCGAGTCTCTGAGGAGCGCGGCATATTCGGCGCGGCCTGCTTTCGTGCCGATGCGTTGCGAGAAGAGATTCGGATCGAAAGTCGGCGCGGAAGCCATCACGATAATCTCGCCGTTGTTCGGGTCCAGCGCGACGATCACGCCGCGCTTCGAGGGCGAGTTGCGAAGCTGCTCTTCGGCGGTCAACTGCAAGTCGAGATCGATGGTCGTCAAGAGGTCTTGGCCGGGCTGCGGCTGGACGATCTCGATCTCGTCCTGAATCTGGCCGCGACTATCGACAATCACTTTGCGATAGCCGTCGCGCCCGCGCAGATAATCGTCGTAAGTCGCCTCCAAGCCTTCCTGCCCGACGATGTCGCCCGGCTTGTAAGCCTTACCCTCTTTGGCGGCGCGCTCGATCTGCTTCTCGCTGATCTCGCCGACGTAGCCGAGGACGTGGGCCAGCACGCCTTCATCCGGGTAACGGCGTTGTGGCTGCTGCTCAATTCTCAGTTCCGGGTACTCGATGTTGTGCGCTTCGACCCACGCGATATCGGCAGGGCTGGCTTCCTGCTTGATCACAATCGATTCGTATCTGGGTTGCGACTTGATGTCCTCAAAGCGGTCGCGCAGGATTTCCGTGTCGAGACCCAGCGCGCCGGCGAGCGGCGCGACGAACGAGTTCAAATCCTTGCCCTTCGTCGCCTCGCGCGAGAGGATGAGGTTGTAGGACGGGCGCGAGTCCACGAGGACTTTCCCGTTGCGGTCGAGGATCGTCCCACGCTGCGCCGGAATCGGCAACAGACGGATCCGCTGATTCTCCGCCCGCTCGGCGTAATACGCGCCGTGAACGACTTGGAGAAAGTAGAGCCGCACGCCCAAGATCGCCAACAGCGACAGCGCCACAATCTGAATAATCCTTAACCGCAGCTTTAGATTTTGCGAGCCGTCTTCGTGTTTCATAGGCGAATAGTAAATGGTGAACAGTAGAAGGTAAATGGTTAGATGCAGTTTCTCTGAGCGAGGTTACAGCCTCCTGACCAAACTGCGGCGCGCGGCGCGGCGGCGGAAGGCGAAGTGGCGGCGTTGGCTCGCGCGCTCGCTGAAGAACACATCGAGCAGGAGAAAGATGAACGTGCCGACCACAGTCGTCGCAATCAGCGTATAAGCCATGAACTCGGCGAAGGAAGACCCTAGAGTTTGGCCGAGCATCCGATGAAGGAGGACGTAAACCGCCACATGCAACGCCGTCGCGCCGGCCAAGACGGGGATTCTCACCAGCGGGTTGTCAAGCATAACGCGCGCCGCGAGAGCCGCGATGCAGTAGGCGACGAGCGTGTAGGTGAAGCCGTGAGCGCCGGCCAGCCCACGGCTCAATAGATCGGTCGCCAGCCCCGTCGCCGCGCCAATGAACATCGCCTGCACCGCGTCTCGCCGGAGCGCGAAATAAGCCACGACGGCGAGCGGCAACTCGATGAATTTCAGCGGCTCCCACTGCTCACGCAGCACCGTCTGCAACAGCACGGCCAGCGCCACACAAACTGCGATCTTCCACTTCATAAAAGCAGTGACGAGTGACAAGTGATGAGTGACGAGCAAAAGGCAAGTTCTTTGGTTTTCAACTTGTCACTCGTCACTTGTCACTCGTCACTGTCTTTTTCATATTCGGCAAAGTTTGTTGAGGAGTTTCGCGGGGCGGCGGTTGGTAGAGCAAGACGGCGATTTCCTTGAGGGCATTGAGGCGCGCGGCGGGTTTGACTTTGATCTCGTGCGAGATGGTCGCCGTGCCGGGCTTGCTGATCTCAGAGACCTCGCCGAGCTTCAGACCCGGCGGATAAATGCCGTCTTGTCCGGTCGTCAGCACCACGTCGCCGGGATTGACGGTCACAAGCCCGGGGATGTAGCGCAACTCCAACAACCTCTGATCGCCCGTGCCGCGCACGACGCCGAGCGCCTGTGAGTTTTCCAATTGGCCGATGATCGCGCCGGCAGCGGTCCTCTCGTCCGTCAGCAACGAGACCTGTGCCGTCCACGGGCTGACGCCGACGACGCGCCCGACCACGCCCTCGCGGGTTGCGACCGGCATGTTCAGTTTGACGCCCGACGAACTGCCCCGGTTAATCACAATTGTATCGAACCACGCTGAAGGATCACGCGCGATCACGCGCGCGGCTATGCTCTCGTATTGGCTCTCCTGTTGAAGTTGCAAGAGACCCTGCAACCGCACATTCTCGTCGCGGGCGGCGCGGGCGGCGCGCAACTGCGCTTCCGTCTCGGCAAGCCGCCCTTTCAACTCCTCGTTCTCCGTTGCCGCGTGCCGCAGATTCGCAATCGTCTGAAAGAACCCGACGCCTGCGCCGCCGACTCCGGTAAATGCCCACTGGAACGGCGACGCGGCGGTTTGCAGCCACACGCTAAACACGCTCTGGCCCGTCGTCCCATCCCGCGCCGTCATCGACATCAACGCGAAATTGAAGGCCAGCAATCCCATCAGAAACAACGGCGCGCGCTGCCTAATCTCCTTTTGCGTCCGTAGGGGCATAAGTCTAAAGTCCAAAGTCCAAAGTCCAAAGTCGGAAAACCAAGTGCGCCGCAGGCCGTAGTCATAACCGCGAGTGACTTTAGACTTTGGACTTTGGACTCTGCTTTACATTCCGCTCGTCAACGTGTTGTCCCACTTGACGCGCTTGAGGAGGTTGAAGTCGGAGAGCATCTTGCCTGCGCCGAGCACGACGGAGGAGAGCGGGTCTTCGGCGACGGAGACGGGCAGCCCCGTCTCGATGGAGAGCCGCCGATCCAAGTTCTTCAACAGCGCGCCGCCGCCCGTCAGCACGATGCCGCGCTCGACGATGTCGGCGGAGAGTTCCGGCGGCGTGCGCTCCAACGCGACGCGGACGGCGTTGACAATGGTTGAGACCGCGTCGGCCAAAGCATCGCGGATTTCGTCGTCGGTGATCGTGATCGTCTTCGGGATACCTTCGATCAAATTGCGCCCGCGCACGTCCATCGAGAGCGGCTCGTCGAGCGGGAAGGCCGAGCCGAGTTCGATCTTGATCGCTTCGGCGGTGCGCTCGCCGATCAGCAAATTGTACTTGCGCTTGATGAACTGCGTGATCGACTCGTCCATCTCGTTGCCGGCGACACGGACGGCGCGCGAATAGACGATGCCCGACAAGCTGATCACGGCAATGTCGGTCGTGCCGCCGCCGATGTCCACGATCATGTTGCCGTGCGGTTCGGTGATCGGGAGGCCCGCGCCGATGGCGGCGCACATCGCTTCTTCGACCAGATAAACTTCCGAAGCCTTCGCGCGATAGGCCGAGTCTTCGACGGCGCGGCGTTCGACCTGCGTGATCTCGGAAGGAATGCCGATGACGACTCTGGGGCTGACCCAAGACTTGCCGTTGTGCGCCTTGCGGATGAAGTGTTGGAGCATTCGCTCGGTAACTTCAAAGTTAGCGATCACGCCGTCTTTCATCGGGCGGATGGCGACGATGTTGCCGGGCGTGCGGCCCAGCATCTCTTTCGCTTCCTTGCCGACGGCTTCGGGCTGGTTCGTGACTTTATTGATCGCGACAATGGATGGTTCAGAAACGACGATGCCGCGCCCTTTGGCGTAAACGAGCGTGTTGGCTGTGCCGAGATCAATTGCGAGGTCGCTAGAGAAGAGACTGAAGAGAGATTTGAATGCCATTTAATTCCTATCCATGCGTGGATTCATGCCGGATGCGTCTGAAAGCTGACGCGCCGTCGGTCGGGCGCTTCACGCGCAGAAATTCAAGGTTTCGAGTTACCTGTGAGCCATCGTGGCCTTTGATAGCGTCACGGCTCACTGCAATCAAGGCTCAAAAACCCTGATGCAATACGAACTTAACAAGATACAACGAACGAGCGCAAAGTCTAAAGCCAATAACCGCAATTCCGGCGAGGAAAAATTGTTTTTTGACTATTTTTTGAGGGCGAGCCGCTATCAAAGAGACGAGCCGTTCACTGCCGGGAGCGCGGACGTCTCGTCCGCCAAGCTCGCCCGTTGGCGAGCTTACCAACGCTCGTTGTTACTCGCTTGTTAAATAACCTCGCACGCTTTATTCGCGCTCTTCGCGCCCGACGGCGGACGAGACGTCCGCGCTCCCAGCACGCGCGACGCGCTCCGCACGCGATTTGAATCAACTCAAAGGAAACACCCCTAGTCCGATTTTGGTTGGCCGGCGGAGCGGACGCAGTTTTTACGCGCGGCTTTGGCGGCGTACATGGCGGCGTCGGCGTCGGCGAGGAGTTGTTGGGGCGATTGTGCGTCGCGGGGGAAGGAGGCGACGCCGAAACTGGCCGTCAGAGAGCGGCGCAAGTTTCTGCCGCCGGTGAAGTGGTGAATCTCGATCTTTTCGCGGATGCGCTCGGCAACCAGCGCGGCCATCTCCGCACTGGTCTCCGGCAAGATCACGACGAACTCATCGCCGCCGTAGCGCGCCACCATATCCGTATCCCGCACGCCCATTAGGATCACTGTCGCCATCTCTATCAAGACGTGCGAGCCGGCGAGGTGGCCGTGATGGTCGTTGATCTCTTTGAAGTTATCGAGGTCGATAAAAATCGCTGAGACCGCCGACTTGTAACGGCGGGCGCGCTTGATCTCGGCGTTGAGAAACTGCCGGAGGAAGCGCGCGTTATGGAGTTTCGTGAGATCGTCCGTCATCGACAGCCGCTCGGCGTCGGCGATGCGGACGGAGTTAGCGAGCGCCGCCGCGATGGGCAACGCAAGCGCCGAGACCAACCCGGCTTCCGCCATCGAGAAACCTTTGACGCCCGCGCCCTCGCGCACCGCTTCGATGACGCCCAGCACGCGCTCGCCGCTGACGAGCGGCACGGCTAACAGACGCCTCCCGGCTTCAGCCTTCCTGATCAGCTCAAAGCCGGCGACGGCCTGCCGCGCGGTTTTGGATTCTGTACCGGTCAAAGCCAACAGCGCATCGCCGGTCAGCGCGCGCCGCCAATCGCCGACGGGCAACGCCCGCTCGCCCGGCAGCGCTCCGCGCGCGGCCAACGGCTCAAAGCTGATAGGCTGCGGCCCGCGCTCTTCGATCAAATAGACAATCCAGCGATCCGCATTCACGAGCGAGGCCAAGCCGGCCAGCGCGATCTGCGCCGCGCCTTTCTGGTCGCCCGCGAAGTGCAGCGCGGCGATCACTTCAAAGGCGGCGCGCAGGCGCGGCGCTTTGAGCTTCGCGGGCAATAGCACGCCCGGCAACTCGCTCGCAAAATGCTCATCGCTGGTCTTCGACTCCGGCTCGCGTGCGCTGCTTTCGTCCACCTCGCGCAGCAGCGCCGGAATCTGCGCTAACTCGTCGGCGATGGCGTGAAAGCCAAGCCGCAGTAAAGTCTGTCGATTGAAATTCTGCTGGCGGGTGTGGCCGCAGGCGATTAACGACGCTCCCGGCCAAGAGACGCTCGCGCGCTTCACCCAAGCATTGATCTCTGATAGCTCGACGCCATCAATCACTTCGTAAATCACGGCCAACGGAGCTTCTGCCGCCCCGCTCGTCTCTGCGATTTGCGCCGTTGCTTCCGCCGCAAACTCTGCGCTGACGCCCGCTTCGCGCAATGCTTCTACCAGCGCTGGCGCGGGCGACTCATTCTCCGATTTGAGCAGGATCACGTGCGACATATAAAAAATTACTGAGTACTGAGTCAGAGCGAATTGTATTTCACTCAGTACTCAGTACTTATTTAATCGGGAAGCGGGACTGTCTCGTGTTGCCTTGTGAGTCGGCGACTTCGGCCACGATCTCGCGTGACTCTGGGGTGACAGTGATCTGAAGTTGGAACGAGCCGTCATAATTAGTGACGGTTTCGCGTTCGCCGATGCGGATGGTATTGCCGGGCTGCGAGCGGCCACGCGCGAGATAGACATTTCCGGCGACGTGTTCAAACGACATGCCGGCGATTGAGACCTGCTCGCCGCT
>JALZKK010000108.1 GCA_030859285.1 Acidobacteriota bacterium
CGACCGAGACCTGCATGAATTGTCACTCGCAAATTTGGTCGGACAGTCCGTATCTCGATCCGGTGCGCCAGAGTTGGCAGACCGGCAGGCCGCTCGAATGGACGCGCGTTCACGACCTGCCCGATTATGCCTACTTCAACCACAGCATCCATGTCGCCAAAGGCGTCGGGTGCAACACATGTCATGGCCCCATCGACGAGATGCCCGCCATCTATCAGGCCGCGTCGTTGCAAATGGAATGGTGTCTGGAATGCCACCGCGAGCCGGAGCGTTTCCTGCGGCCTAAAGATCAAGTCTTCAACATGAAGTGGCGCGCAGAGAATCGCACGGCGGCGGAGTTGAAGCAGGGATATGCGCTCAAATCCGAACACAAAATTCGTAGCTCCGAGATTCTCGTCAGTTGTTCGACGTGCCATCGCTAGTCAGATCAGACCGACATGCACATCAAAGATACTTTCCCCGAACTCTATCAGCTTCGCCGCCAAAAACCGTTGCAGCTCGAAGCGGTGCGCGAGAAGTTGAGCAAGACGCAGGGCAAGGAGTTTTGGCGCAGCCTTGAAGAGTTGGCCGAGTCGGAAGAGTTCGACGAATTTCTCCACCGGGAATTTCCGCAACACGCCTCCGAGTGGGACGAAGGGACGGATCGCCGCAGCTTTCTCAAGTTGATGGGCGCGTCGCTCGCGCTCGCGGGCTTGAGCGGTTGCGTCTATCAGCCGCCCGAAACGTTGGTCCCTTACGTCCGCGATCAGGAAAACATCATTCCCGGCCAGCCGCTCTTTTTTGCGACGGCGATGCCGGCGACCGGCGGCGCGATGGGCTTGCTCGTTCGCAGCAACATGGGCCGCCCGACGAAGATCGAAGGCAACCCGGAGCATCCGGCCAGTCTCGGCGCAACCGATCATTTTGCACAGGCCGCGCTCTTGACGCTCTACGATCCCGACCGCTCGCCGACCATTCTTTATCGCGGAGAGATTCGCAGCTACATCGCTTTTCTCGGCGACCTCAATCGCGCGCTCGAAGAGCAAGGCGGCAAGGGCGGCGCGGGGCTACGGTTTTTGAGCGAGGCGACCACTTCGCCGACCTTCGCGGCGCAGATGCAGGAGATCGGTCGGCGTTTCCCCAACGCGCGCTGGCATCAATACGAACCGGCGGGCGCGAACAGCGCGGCAGCCGGCGCGCGGCTCGCGTTCGGACAGTTCGTCAATACGATTTACGACTTCAGCCGGGCGGATCGCGTTCTCTCGCTCGACGCGGATTTTCTCTCATGCGGCGCGACTAATCTGCGTTACGCGCGCGAGTTCGCCAACCGGCGGCGGCTCACCGATGGCAACGCGGAGATGAATCGTCTCTACGCCATCGAGACGACGCCGACCAACACGGGCGTCTGCGCCGATCACCGGCTGGCCGTGCGACCGAGCGAGATGGAAGTATTGGCGCGCGCCCTCGCTGCCCGGCTCGGTGCGGCGGGCGCAGCCTCAGCGCTCACGAATGGAGCGCATGTGCAATGGCTCGAAGCAGTCGCGCGCGATCTGCAAAGCGCGCGGGGACGCAGCATCGTGATCGCGGGCGACGAGCAAGCGCCGCTCATTCACGCGCTGGCGCAGTCGATGAACGGCGCGCTCGGCAACGTCGGCCAGACAGTGCGCTACACCGAGCCGGTCGAGGTTGCCCCCGTCGATCACATCGCATCATTGCGCGAGTTAATCGTGGCGATTCAGGCGGGACAAGTTGAGGCGCTCGTGATCATCGGAGGCAATCCGGTCTATACGACGCCCGCCGATCTCAAACTCGACCAAGCGTTGCTCGACAAAGTGAAACTGCGCGTTCACTTGAGCATGTATCACGACGAGACTTCGGAGTTGTGCCACTGGCACATCCCGCAAGCGCACTTCCTCGAATCGTGGTCGGACGCGCGCGCCTTCGACGGCACGGCCTCGATCATTCAACCGCTCATTCGCCCGCTCTACAACGGCAAGGGCGTCCACGAATTTTTGGCCGCCTTCACGGAACGTCCAGACCAGTCCGGCTATGACATTGTGCGCGGCTTCTGGCAGAGCCGGATCGCGGGCGGCGGGATCGGTAATATCCCTGTGCCGATTGCCGCGACCGGTCAAACGCCGGGCGGCACGGCGACAGGGCAAGGAACACAACAACCTGCGACGAATCAAAACCGGCAAGACGGAACGAATCAAGGGCCGGCAACTCAAGGCCAACAAGCAAGGACAAACGGGACGCAGGGAACAACGGCGGCCACGCCCGCGCCTGCAACTGCAACCACGGCTGCCGCGCCCGCGCAAACTTCTGCCC
>JALZKK010000115.1 GCA_030859285.1 Acidobacteriota bacterium
GCGAGCTTGGCGGGCGAGACGTCCGCGCTTCCAGCAACGCGCACTCTCTTATTTAACACGGCTCAGGGTTGCGCCGTTATTCTTTTTGCTTGGGAGATTCCTCGACGCTCTCCTCGTCGCCTTCAGCCTTGCCCGGCGTGCGACCGGGATCGCCGGATGGCGTCAGCGTTTTCGTTGACTGCTCGTCGCGCACTTCGTTCGACTGGAACGGCTGTTTTGGCGCTTGTTCGGTCATCTTCATTCGCTCCTTCGTATTGGCTGCAAAGCATCGATGTGATCTTGTTGCAATTGTCCTGCTGGTGTTTGCCGATTGCGAGACTGTTTCTCCGATTTCCGGGACGGTGCTCATTTTGTGATGTTGCTTATTCACTCCTCATATTCGTCCGACCCTTGCACCCAGATGAATGATTGGATGTCGATCATGTCTCGCAGCGGCAGATCGCGCAGGTCGCGGCGCACGACTTCAGCGAACTCGAGGAGGCTCGCGTAGGTGTCCCACGAAGGGCGTGTCTCGTAACGAAAGTCGAAGCCGTATTCGCGGGCGGCGACGCGAGTTACGTTCGGTTTGAGGAAGATATGCGTTTCGGGTTGTGCGATAAATCCGAAGACCGTCACTAAAGGCCAAGTGAGAACTCGCGTCTGCTTTCGCGGCAACGCCGCGACCACCTCGCACCAGCGCTCAAACTTTCGCTGCGTGCTTCCGGCTCCATAGAGGAAGTCATAGAGTCCTTCGGCAAATGCTCGCGCGCCCGCCGCAGACTTCACGGCGTCGCGCAGCGCCATCTTCTCAAAGGAAAAAATAAGGTTCGTCCGCGACTCGATCCTCACAGCGCGCGCGGCGATCTCTGAGAACTCGCCTTCGCGCAGAAGTCTCCGATAGGCGGCGCGGTTAAGCATCTCATTCCACGCCTCGTGCGCTTTCCACTTATAGTCCCGTTCCCAAGCGACATAAGTTTCGTCGTGGAATCCTTCAGGAAAAAATCGAAGAAACTTACGACGGCAGCGTACCGCGCCGGCGGAAGCACGTCCGTGTCGTATTGTGTGCAACGCTTCACGCTGTTTGCTTGTGTCCATGCGCTCCCATTTCCTACGTTCGAGGGAGTTAGGTCGCTTGCCATTTATCGGCTGAACCTTTTCCGCCCTACCGGCTCTTACGTTCACGAATTAAGTGATGATCATTGCATCCGCTATTCACGAATCACGCAAGAGCCGAGCAGAGAAAGTTTATTTTCTTCAACGAGTGTCCAGACTACGGAGGAACTCGATCATGTCCGCCCGCGCGCGCGGAGTCGGAGAGATAGAAAGGATGCGGCGCGGTGGCCCCGCGACTCGGATCAAGCAGATTGTCCAGACTCGGAACCGAGTTGTCGTGCAGGAACACGGGCTTGCGCGCGAGGTCGAGCAGCAAGGGCAGGGCGATGCCGCGTATCTCTCCGCGCAAGGAGGCGTTGAAGATCGCCATCTTGTCGTCGAAGAACACGCCCGGTGTATCCAAGACCGGATTGAGCGGGGGCATTCGCTGCGCCAACGTCACCGGATTGTCGCCGGGAAAGATCGTCTTCATCGGTACGAGGAAGGCCGGCACGGGCTTGCTTTGATCCACGTTATGACAACTCGTGCAGCCCACAGTGCGGAACGATTCGCGACAGCAGCAAAACAGCCGAGGTCTTCATCAATTTCATCTTTACTCCCACGTGAATTTATAAGAATACCGTGCCGCCTTACGTCTGAGGCAGATCGAGCTGTAGCACGGTTTTATTGCGGCTCTTTAGAGAGCCGCCGCGCCGGCTTCGGCAACTTCCTGATCTTGTTCGACTGTGCCGCCGCTAACGCCGATGGCCCCGACCACTTGGCCACCCTGTTTAAGCGGAATGCCGCCCGCAAAAATGATCAGCTTTCCGTCGTTCGAGGCGTGGATGCCGAAGAGCGGTTCACCCGGCTGCGACATTTTGCCGAGCGCCTTCGTCTCCATGTCGAAGGCACGGGCGGTGTAGGCCTTGTTCTGCGCGATGTCGATGCTGCGGAGCCACGCGCCATCCATGTGCGCGAACGCGACGAGGTTGTTGCCCGCGTCCACGACGGCGATGTTCTGTGCGACGCCGATTTGTTCCGCCTTCTGGCGGGCCGCTTCGATGACAACTTGCGCCCGTTCAAGCGTTACCCCTTGTGCCTGCGGCGCTTCCTTGCTTCCGAAAATTGCCATCTCCGTTTTTCTTTCTTTTGAATCGATTAGTGTGCGTCCGTTGGCTGCTCACGCGCTCGCGCCGTTCGGCTTGAGGACGATCTTGATGCAGTTGTCCACGCGATGCTTGAACTTCTCGTAGCCTTCCGGCGCGTCGTCCAATTTCATGCGGTGCGTGATGATGAAACTGGGATCGATCTCGTCGTTTTGAATGCGCTCTAAGAGCGGTTTCAAGTAACGCTGGACATGCGTCTGCCCCGATTTGATCGTTAAGGCTTTGTTGACCACCGCGCCGAACGGAATCTTGTCGAGGAAGCCGCCATAGACGCCGGGAACCGAGACTGTGCCGCCCTTGCGACACGCAATGATCGCTTGGCGCAGTGCGTTCGGTCGGTCGGTCGCCATGAATGTCGCCGTTTTGATCCGGTCGTAGATCGCGCCTAAGGATGTGCCGTGCGCTTCCATGCCGACGGCGTCCATGCACGAGTCGGGGCCGCGCCCGCCGGTCTTCTCTTTTAATTGTTCAAGCACGCTCTCGTCGTCGTTGAAATCAATTGTCTCCGCTCCGGCCACGCGCGCCAACTTCATGCGCTCCTCGACGCTATCAATCGACATCACGCGCTCTGCGCCCTGCATGTAGGCGCTCTTGATGGCGAGCAGACCGACCGGCCCCGCGCCCCAGATCGCGACCGTATCGCCCGGTTCGATCTGACAGTTCTCCGCCGCCATCCACGCGGTCGGGAAGATGTCGGAGAGGAACAGCACCTTTTCATCAGGCATCCCATCGGGAATTTTAATGGGGCCGACATCAGCGAACGGCACGCGCAGGTATTCGGCTTGGCCGCCCGCGTAGCCGCCGAGCATGTGCGAATAGCCGAAGATTCCCGATGGCGAATAGCCGTAGAGCTTCTCCGCCATCCAAGCGTTCGGATTTGAGTTGTCGCACAAGCTGAACAACTTTTTCTGACAAAAGAAACAGTTGCCACAGGCGATGGTGAAAGGCACGACGACGCGGTCGCCTACTTTCAAGTTCTTCACCTTACTCCCGACCTCGACGACCTCGCCCATATTTTCGTGACCCATGATGTCGCCCTTCTCCATCGTCGGGATATAGCCGTCGTAGAGATGCAGATCAGAACCGCAGATCGCCGTCGAAGTGATCTTGATGATGGCATCACGCGGATTGAGAATTTTCGGATCAGGAACGTTTTCGACACTCACACTATTTTTGCCTTGCCAACAGAGAGCTTTCATTTGTCAATCCTCCTTTGTTAAAGAGCGGGCAGGAGGCGAAAGACAGGAGGCAGGGGCAGGAGGCAGACGGCAGCACAAAAGCGAATTTGTTTTCGCTGCCTCCTGCCCCTGCCCTCTGCCTCCTGTTTACTGCTCTTGCCTTCTGCCTACTTGCATTTATCTTCCTGCCGTCGCGCTGCGTCCCAAAGGCTGTCCTTCGACCGCTGTCGTTTCGCCGGCTTCCGTCGCTTCTGTGAAGCGCCGCAAGTTTTGTTGAGCTGGTCCGGCAGGGCTTCGACGTTGACGTTCCGGGCGCTGCTGTCGTGCCGCGCCATCCTGCGCTGCGCGCCATAACGAAGCGATGACTAGCCCCGCGCCGACAACTGCCGCGCCCGCGAGAACCGGATGCAGCGAGGCTTGCGTGTAGAGACTCGACTTGGCGACGTGACCTTCGTAATCGCCGCGTTCGGCGAGATGTTCGGTCGGGCGATCAAGCCCGTTCTGATCGCGCGGGCGCGGCGGCTTGTCGCTCTTCGTTCCGCTGATCACCGAGCTTTCCATGTAAAGGTCTGCGAGGCGCGGCGCGTAGTGTCCGAGCGCGGCGTTGCCTTTGCCGCCGCCGCCCGCGAATACGTCGCGCACCGGCGTCTCGGCGCAATGCAGAATCGCGTCCGCTACCACCTCCGGCGCATAGACGGGCGGGACGTGCTGCGGTTCTCGTTCCAAATAATTTTTGGCGTTAATCGGAAACGGCGTGTCAATCGCGCCGGGCTTGACGAGCGTCACGGAGATAGGTGCATCTTCATGCTCAAGTTCCATGCGGAGCGCGTCGGTGAAGCCTTTGACGGCGTGCTTCGATGCCGAGTAGATACCTTGCAGCGGGATGGCGCGCTCGGAGACGGTGCTGCCGATGTTGATGAGTGCGCCGCCTCTCTGCTTCAAATGTTTGACGGCTTCGAGTGAGCCGTAGATCAAGCCCCAGAGATTCGTCTCGAAGAGTTTCCTCATATCTTCAATCGCAACCTTTTCGAGTTTGCCGTACATCCCCGTCCCTGCGTTGTTGACCCACGTATCGAAGCCGCCAAATGCTTCTTGCGCCTTTCGCGCAATGGCCTGCACGTCTTCACGCTGGCCGACATCAGCGACGACATAGACGGCTTCACCACCTTGACCTTTGATTTCATCCGTCAATTGCCGCAACGCATTTTCACTGCGCGCCGCCAACACCAGCCGCGCGCCCTGCTTGGCCGCCATCCGCGCCGTTGATAAACCGATGCCGGATGATGCGCCGGTGATCACCATCACTTGTTCGTCGAGTTTCTTCAATTTCACTGCCATCACTTACCTTCCCTTCTTATTCGTTCTGGTTTTAATTCTTCAGAAAGCTGTCGCGCACGCGCTGTGGATTCGTGCATTATCTTTCCGAGCTATTCCGCGCTCTCGCGGCGCGACGTTCGGCGGTGGCGCGACGCGCGCCCAGCCAGATCACGGCAGCCGCGCCGAGCGCCAATCCCGCTTTGGCCGCAAGTGGCAAAGGCTTCGCGCGCAGCGTCAGAGGAGCTAATAGCGGCTTCAGTTGATAGCCGATCCATGTGCCGCTCGCCGTGCCGGGCGCAGACAGTTCGAGATCGGTGAAGCTCTGCGGCAGGCCGCGCCGGAGACCCTTCCAGCCGTCCGTCATCGATGCTGCGATATGCGGCGTGCGTTCGATGCCGCCGTTGACTATGCCCCGCTCGCCTTGTTGCGTGAGCGACTTGATCGCTTCGTGCAGCGTCGGCGCGTGCGTCCACATGTTGTAAAAAGCGACGCGGCCATCGGCGTCGATCATGTAGGACGGATCGGCCAGCCCACCATAGACTTGATGCACAGTGCCTTCCAGATCATCGACCGCCACCGGATACGGCACGTCTTCTGCTTGCCAGATCATCGCGTCGCGCAACTTTTGATCAAAGCTGCGGTACGGCGGTACGCGCGGGCCGGGATGCGCCTGCCGGATTAGCACGTCCACAAAACTGACTTCTTCACCCCACCGCTCATGAAGTTTCCTCAACGGCTCGACCGAGCCGGCAGTGACCGGTCAAGAGATCGATCCGAAGTGCAACAGGACGGGCTTGCCGCGCAAGCTGCTCAAACGCAGAGTTCCACCGCGCGCGAGCGGCATTTCAAAATCCGGGGCCAACTCGCCCGGCTTGATGCCTTCTCCGGCAATCGTCCGTTTCACGTCCCCCACTAAATGAGCCGTGCGAAAATGATTGAAGTTATACTCATCTGGACTGAGACGCTCTTCCAAATTCTTAAACTGTCGCGCCACCTCTGGGACTGACATGAATGCAGCTCCTTTCCTCTGTCCTCACCGTTTCGGCAAACCCTTTTCCGCGCCACCCTGCCGCCGGGCATTT
>JALZKK010000133.1 GCA_030859285.1 Acidobacteriota bacterium
GGCGAGCGCGAAGATGTAAAGCGCGAAGGCGGCGAAGGTTTGATTGAAGAGCGGGACGTGCCACAGCGCGTTGTAGTAAGTCGCGTCGGCCAGCAGAATTTTCATGCCCGCCAGCGCGAGCAGGCCGAGCGCGCCGTAACGCACATACTGGCTGTCTCTTTTCAGCCCGACGGCGAGCGCGCCTGCCGCGTAAATTGTCCACAACAGCGAGAGGGTGAATTGCTTCCAGTTCTCCATGGCGGACGCCGCGAGCCAGCCTTCGGGCAACGTCCACGCGAGCGCCTTCTCGCGGTTGAAATGGCCCATTACTTCAACGCTCAAACCGACGAGCGCGAGCAGGTTGGCGAACACCAGCATCAGAGACGTGGCGGCATCCAACTCCAACGCGCTCAGTCCCTCATCAGCATCGTGCCAGTAAAGCGCTAGGCACGCCGCGAGCGCCGCGACGACAACCGCGAAGGCCGCGAAAGTCTGGTTAAAAAAGATCGTGTGCCATGCCGCGCTATACTGCCACACATCGAGCGCGAGCAGTTTCAAGACGGCAATGCCGAGCAGTCCGAGCGCGATATAACGGAGCGCCGCGAACCGCCGCCCGCGCAGGCCGAAGTAGAGAGCGCCCGCCGCGTAAGCCGACCAGATGAGAGTCAACACAAACTGCTTCCAGCTCTCGACTTGTGTCGCCGCCGTCCAGCCGTCGGCCCCGCCCCACATCAGCGCTTTCTCGCGGTTGAAATACCCCATCGCTTCGACGCTCAACCCCAGCACCGCGAGCAGATTCGCCGCGCCGACGATGGCGATCAAGACGGTGTCGCGTTCCGTCTTGTCGATGTCGTGCGCCCGCGCATAGCAGTACGCGCCCGCCGCCAGTGCGCCGACCACGACAACGAACCCTGCGAAAGTCAGGTTAAAGATCAGCGTGTGCCAAGCGGCGTTGTAAAACGGCAGATCGATAAAGCCGAATTTGAGGACGGCGAAGAGCGTCACGAACAGCGCGGCGAAACGAAGGACGACGATTCGCCGCGTGACGCCAACCGCCAGCGCGATTGCGCCGTAGATCATCCACAGCGACGTGAGCGTGAACTGCCGCATGTTCTCTAGCGCCGCGATTGCTGCTTGGTCCCCGGCTTGTGCCAAGCGGGCCCGGCCTTGGTTGAAATAACTGTTGGCATCCACCGTCAGTAGCGTGAAGGCTAGCGCGTTCGCCACGAGGATGAAGACCGCGCCGAGTATCTCGCGCTCATCCTTATCGATCCACTCGCCGCGCCGCCGGTAGAGTTGAACGACGAAGATGCAAGCGGCGATCAGCACGTAGCACGAGACGGCGCGCGCGTTCAGGAGCGGCCAGAACGCACGGCCTTCACGGTACGAGAATTCGAGCATGTCCGTGCTGA
Source organism: Acidobacteriota bacterium (assembly GCA_030859285.1). Taxonomy (GTDB): domain Bacteria; phylum Acidobacteriota; class Blastocatellia; order Pyrinomonadales; family Pyrinomonadaceae; genus JACCRA01. Next base: position 1,392 of record JALZKK010000133.1, read on the forward strand.
ACCAGTGAGTGACTGCTACCGCCAGCACCGGCAACGCGGCGTAGCGCGGCGCGGCGCGCTCCGTGCGAAAGCCGATCCACGTCAGCAGCAAGCCTTCCACCGCCCAGCCGATAGTCGCCCAATGCTGATCGAGTTGGATCGCAACCGCCATCGTCACGAAAGTGACGCTCGCGCCGAGATAACTGAGCGCGAGCAATTGATCGGCGCGATGCCAACGATCCGCCGCGAAGAATAAGAGCGCGAAAAAGACGGCGACGATGAGCGCGTGCGCGCCGAGCAAATAGTGATGCGTCGTTGCCAACAGCGCGTAAGTCGTGGCGAAATACAGCGTCGCGTTCGCGATGATGAGCGAGATGTCGAGCCAACGCGCCGGCCTTTGCTGCAAGACGTTATGCAAGACTGCGAGCGCGGAGAACATGACGAAGAAGAGCGTCAAAAAGAAAACGGTCGGCCACAATTTCTGCGGCGCGATGTACCATCGAAACATCCAACCGGCGAACATCAACACCGTCGCCGCGAACGATAAATAATTGAGGCTGCGCCACCCCTTGAAGTAAGCTAACGCCAACACGCCCGCGTCGAGCAATGCAATGTAGCCGAAGAGCGCGAGCTGATTATCGACGTTGCGCGACAAAAGGATCGGCGTCATAAAGCCGCCGATCAATCCTAAGATCGCAATCGGCAGCGCGTCATAACGCGCCGAGAGCAGCACGGCAGCCGTCGTCACTGCCGCCATCAGCAGGAACGCGGGCGACTGCCCGATCAACTGATAAAAGCTGTACGCGGCATAGATCGACAAATACAAAATCAAAATGCCGCCGCCCGACAACACATAAGCGTAACTGCGATAGCCGCGCATCCTCAGCCGCTCGGCCAACGCGAGGAGCGAGCAACCCGCCGCCCCGCCCAACAACACTCGCCCGGTGGGACCAATCCATTGATTCTCGAAAGCGTACTTGAGAAAAAACCCGACGCCCAAAGTCAGCGCGATGATCCCGATCCAGTTGAACCAACTGCCGCCGATAGATGCTTCGAGATCAAGCCATGAACGATCTTCCGGCTTAACTGTCTCAGTCGCTTCTCTTTCATCAGTCTCAGCCGCATCTTCAGTCACCGACGGCGGCGCGACAACGAGCGGCGCAATTGCCGTAGCCGCCGCTTCGACCCGACGCTCACGCGGCGGAAATCCATGCGCCGCATCTTCCGACCTTTGATCACGAACACTCTCATCCGCCGACGACGGAACATTCACCCGCCAATCCCTGCTCGCGTGCGTTGGCGTCGGCACGTCCGGCTCCGTCGCAGCGGGCGGCGCGGCAGTCCCTTGCCCGAACGGGCGCGGCTCTTCGGAGCGACCTGCCGGAGTTGCGCTGATGCCAAAATGCTGCTCGATCAAACGCAGCCGCGCAGACTGCTCGCCCAACGCGCGCTCGAGTTCTTCGAGCCGCGCGGCGATGTTGCCGTTGCGCTCTGGCGCGTATTCGTCGCCTCGTTCTTCCGCCATAAAAATTTCTTTCAGACTGGCTGCCCGGCCTGCGCCTCGCTGATGTCCACCGTCAGCGCTTGTGCGCGGGCGGCTTCTTCGCCGAGGGCGATGATCTCTTCGCGCAAGCGGCGGCGTTCGACCAGCAGTTGTTTGAAAAACTGTCGTCGCCGCACGTAAAAGAGGAGCGCGCGTGCGCCGCCGACAAAGGTATCAAGCCGCTCGAAGAAGCAAACGGCCACGAAGCCCGCGAGCGGCGCGACGACGAGCGACAGCACGGCGAGCGGCCAGCCGGCCAGCCACCAACTCGCCAACGCCAGCACGATCCACGTCAGCGGAAACAACAGCAGCGCGCCGATGATCTTGAAGGTCGAAACGACATCATCATTCTCTTGCGCGAACTCCGTCGCCAGAAAGCTGTTCAATTTGTACGCCGGGAAATGAATCAGCACGCCCGCCCATGCCAACGGAAAGAGGCAGAGCGTCGGGACGACGCGCGTCAAGAAATAGCGAGCGATCATCGAAGCGGACGCGCGCGGCGCGGAGAGATCATCTTCGTCAATGCCCGCCTCGCGCAGTTCTTCCTCATAGCGATGCAAGCGCGCGTCCAATTCAGCGAGGCGCGCAGGACTGCGCTCAAAGTGAAAGGCGTAACCATCGACGAAGCGGCGGCGCAGCTCCAACTCGCGCGCGAGGCTCGCCGGATTGGACGCGCCGTTTTCCGCCGCCGCCGAAAAAATCCGTTCCGCCCGCGCGATGATGTGCAACGCTTGCTCATGCTCGGCGTTGAGCGTCACGTCTGCGAGCGCCGCCGCGATCTGCGACGAGAGCGCGTTGACGGCTGCGCGCGGCGGCTCGCCGTCGGAGTCGAGCGCGACTGCCGGCACCGGCAACGGCTCGCCGAAGTAAAGTAACGCCGCGCTGCGAAACGCGGTCTTCGATGTGTAATACAAACCGGCGGGGATGATCTTGAGATCGAGCGTCGGGTCTTCAGCCATGACGCCGAGGGCGATGCGCGCCGCGCCGCTCTTCAACGGACGCAGCTTCGTATCGTTGTGCGAGACGCCTTCCGGGCAGATGGCAAACGTGCCGCCGCGCTTGAGCAACTCGCGGCTGCGCGCGAACGTCTCCCGATTTTGTGAAGTGTCCGCGCCTTCATCCTGCTTGCGATAGACCGGGATCGCATCGAGCGAGCGTGCGAGAAAACCGACGACGGGTATTTTGAAGAGCGGGGCTTTCGCGAGGAACGAGACAGCGCGCGGCGCATGGCACAGCACGAAGACCGGATCGACCAACCCGTTCGGATGATTCACCACGAAGATGACCGCGCCCTCTCGCGGCACGCGCTCCGCCCCCGCGATCTCAATCCGCCGGAAGAAGACACGCAACGCGAGGCCCAACACCGCACACAGCATCCGCCTGATCATCTCAGCCGCCACGCCTCCCTTCGCGTCTCTGAACAAATGATAGTTTAGAACTGACTCGCCCCTTCCGGCGAACGACTTGAACTATAGAACAGACGGCGAACGGACAAGTAGGGTTATTTGTGACAGTAAAAAAATCAGCACACAACAAGATTTGAAAAATGTGGGACGCTCTTAGCGGGTTTGCTTTGCGCCTTTGCGCCTTTGCGTGAGACTTCCTTCCCCAAAAAGCGCCGCGAACTTTTCAACTCTTACTCCCAGAACGCCGCTGCTCATGTCAGAAAATTTTTAACGAAGTCGCGCAGCTCTGCGAGCGACGAGTCGGCGATCATGTGAAAGACCCGCGTCGGACAACCGGCAGGAATCTGCGCGGCGGTGAGGGCGTCTGTGATGACGAAGGCACTTGAGCGCAAGCCCCGCTCCCACTGCGGCTCGCGCGCATCGCGGAAGTTGAGCGCGGCGTCGTCGATGCCAGCGGCGACCAAGACTGTTCGCGCCCAACGCAAAAATTCGGGCCAGCGCGAGACGACCGAGATCAGCGCGTCAGGCGCAGGCCGCGTCTCGCCTTGCAAGGATTCGGGAACCGAACGCGAGCGCAGCACAATGCAGTTGTTCGTGTCCGGCGGCAAGACGGCGCGCACGCGCTCGGCCTGCCCATACAACGCCACTGCCGCCGCGCCCACCGGCAAGCCGCGTCCTTCGCACTCTTCGAGACTCGCACCGCGTACCCGAAAATCCGTTGCCCCCGCGATCTCCGCCACGAGAATGCGGCGCAATTCCTCGTCCGGCTCGATCACCAGAAAATGATCCGGCGGTTGCAGTTTCAACCAATGCTTAATCCGCACCTGAATCTCGCTCAGAGAAAAGCCGCTGTCGCGCGCCATCTGCAAAAAGGCCGCGATCAATCCGTCCAATGCAAGCTGCGCGTCCAACTTCCGCTCGGCCAACGCCCGCACATACACGCCGCTGCCCTTGCGAGATTCCAACCACCCGCGCTCTTCCAGATCGCGATAAACCGCGCTGACCGTATTCGCATGAATCTGAAATCGCCGCGCCAACTCCCGCGTCGAAGGCAAACGCTGCCCCGCCTTCAGATCGTTGCTCACGACGCCCAACACGATCTGCGTCGTCAACTGCTCGCGCAAAGGCACTTCACTATTTTTCGAGAGCCAGAAGCGCATGAAGTCGGGGAGATTCGCTAAAGTGGTCGCTGCTTATTGCTGCGTAATTTTTCGCCGTTGAATTTGTAACTGTGCGTTACCGGCATCGGACGGCGGATCAATGCCGAGAAACTCACGGTAGATTCTCTCTTTGTAATCTTTGCCGATTTCATTAACTGCATCGATGAACGATTGATAAGCTCCCGGCCCGCCGATCTTCTCCCAAAATTCATCGCCGATGAGAACGACTTCATCTTCTTTCATGTTGAACCAACGTGCGGGGAAGCTCCATGCGTAATCTTCTCTCCGCTTATACGGATTGTACGGCAGTGCATAATATACTCCATCAACTTGCAGTGGCTCTATGCTGTAGAGCTTTAACGTGAGCCTGCTGTGCGATGAGTCTCCGACACACTTTCTCTATGACTGGGATATTTTCTTGCCGGCTCCTCAATAACTCCTCAAGATATCTGCGGCAATATCACGCCCGAGTCAGGGGAATAAGGCGTTGACAAGGGGGATAAAGAAAGACCCTTGAGAGCTTTGGGGGAAGCTCTCAAGGGTCTTTCTTTTTGTGCTGCCGTGGCAAAAAGCCGGCTAATTGCTTGAAGTCTGCGCCGTCGTCGCTTTCGGATCATAGGGCGTGGCGAGAAATCCTTTGGCGATCTGTTGGGCGTTGTCGTAGTTGATGCCCGACTCAACCGCTTTGTTATATTCGTTGGTCGCGCGGGCGCGGTCGCCCTTGGCGTCGTAGGCATTGCCTATTTTGATGTGCGCCCAGACTTCGATCCAAGATGGCTTCAAATTGCCGTCAAGCGCGGCTCTGAAACTGTCAATGGCCGGATCGTAGTTGCGTTGTTCCAGATAAATCAAACCGAGATTGTAATAGACCCACGAGTTCGATTTGTCGAGCTTCAACGCTTCTTCTAATTGCCGTTGCGCTTCGGCCAACTGGCCTTCGCGGTACAATTCGATGCCGCGCCGCGCGACGACTGACACACGCAGGTCTTCCGACAGACGCAGAATCTTTTGGTTCGGATCGACGATCACTTCGAGCGGTGCGCCGCTCGACTCAAAATCGAAATCCTCGCTCTTGTCTTGAATCAAGATCGTCGTCGTTTGATTGCTGGTATCACCCTCAGAGCGCAGCATTACTTCGACGGGCATTCGCAAGCCCTCGAAGTTTTGCTTGACCGTGCCGCGCGTGCGGAATTTGCCGCCGCGTGTGCGGATAATCTGATAATCCGTCGTGAACTCCGGCACGCCAGTGCCTTCGACCCAACGCGCGAAGAAGTAACGCATCGGCTCGCCCGCGACTTGTGTGGTCAATCGCTCGAAGTCGTCAATCGACGCGCTCTTGCCGCGATACTGCTCGAAGAACGTTCGCATCAGTCCCTCGAATTTCTGCTTGCCCAATGTCTCGCGGAGCATCTTGAAGACCATCGCGCCTTTGTAGAAGACGATGGATTGATATTGCGGCGAGGTATCATCGAGCGTCGCCGGCGCACGTAAGATCGAGGCCGACTGCTCGAACATCAACGCGCGCTCTTGCATATCGCGCTCGGCGGCTTCGAGTTGCGCGCCCGTCAGACGCGATTCGCGGAAGGCGAACGCGCTCCACTCCGCCAATCCTTGCGAGAGCCACGCATCGTCAAATGATTTCAGGAAAACTGTAAAACCCCACCACTGGTAAGCCGCTTCGCGCGTGACGCGCTCTTCCAAGTTCGTCCGCGCGGGATCGAAGAAGCGCGCGGAGAGAAATTGCATCCCCGGCGCGGCGTAGGCCTCAAGGCTCTCATCGTCGATCTGCACGATGGCGAAGCGCGTGCCAAAAGCCGGCGCGCCGTACCGCTTCGTGTAAAACTCGAGCGCGCGTCCGACAAGTTCGCCGTAAGGCTCGATCTTGCTTTCGCTGCCCGGCTGGACGAAGAACTGTAATTCGTAACCGCCGATCTTGAGATTGCGCGTCACGTAACGACCGGCGGCGAAGTTGCCGACGAGCGTCGGTTGGCGATTAACGAAGCGATACGCCGTCAGCTTGCCGCGCGGCGTCGCCGTCACCACTTCATCGCTTGCGCCAGCGACCTGCACGCCCGTCGGGACTAAGATCGTAAACTCCGCCGTCGCGCGATCCGCCGCATAGTCGTGGAAAGGAAACCAACGCGCGGCGTACATCAAATACGAACCTTCCTCGCCGACGTAAGCCAGCCGCTTCGTCGCCAACGGCCCGCCTTCGGGCGTGACGAGCGCGCCGCCCCAACGAAAGCGCAGCGTGATGGGCGTGTTCGGCTGCACGACCTCGCCGAGATCGACGCGCACCACCGGCCCCAACGTATCCACGCCGACCGGGTCTTGAATGAAACTCGTCAGCGGCTTGCCTTTGTACTCGATGCCCTCAACCTTGAGCGCGCCGTTCAACTCAAAGACAATCGAGCGCGTCGCATCGAGCGGCGTAAAAGTCACGTCGCCTGTGGCGCGCAAGATATGCTCGGCAGGCTGTAGCTCGGCTTCGATGCGATAATTGGTGATGTCGAAACGCGCGCGCCCTTGTTGCGGCGCGGCGGTCGCGGCTTGCAGCGCGCCCGCCGCTGCGAGTAACAGCAGCGCGAGCGCGACAGCACGGTGAAAGCGTGAGAGAAAGTGAGCCATAAAATTCTTCTTTGCTACAGGCTGCCAGAAAAAAGTTTTCGCGATTATACAACGCTGTTCCATCAAAGCCAGACGCTGAAGCGACGAGCAAGGCCGCTAACAAGAGCCAAACCTTCGCTAATTTCCCTTGTGCGGCAAGGTTTTGATGAGACATGGGCGGACACAGTTGGCTGAGGGAATGGGGCAGGGGCAGGAGGCAGGAGTTTTGTGCTAATCGATCTAGAGGATTGATCTTCAGCCTTCAGCTTATCGACCAAGGCAGACTACTGCCTCCTGCCCCTGCCGTCTGCCTCCTATCTTCATTTGCGCCTCGCTTGACACGTACACCGCCACGCCGTCATGCTTCCGTCCGTCACCATCAACCCCTATTTACAGAGCCGGCGCGCTCGCCAAATGGGGGCGCATCTCCTGAACGTCTATGAACTCTTACGGCGATCCGGCCATCCGCATCACGCTCTTGCCGCGCGATACCAACCCGCAAGGCACAATCTTCGGCGGCATCATCCTCAGCTACATCGACATCGCGGGCGCGGTCGAAGCTCACCGCCGCACACGGATCGAACGCTTCGTCACCGTCGCCATGCGCGAAGTGGTTTTTCACGCGCCGGTCTTCGTCGGCGACCTTGTCAGCTTCTACGCCCAGACCCTCCGCATCGGCACGACCTCGATCACCATCCGCGTCATCGTCGAAGCCGAACGCTACGGTGGCACATCGGAGCGGATCAAAGTCACCGAAGCCGAAGTCGTCTATGTCGCCGTGGACGCTAACCGCCGCAAAATAAAAATCGACAAAGATGCCACCGAAGGCGACTTCGAGCAGCACGAGACTTCTTGAAATGCGGATTGGCGAGGAGCGCGGGTGAGATTGAGCCGGAAGCGTTATTTGATAGTGCGACTCATCCGAGAATCTCATCGACGGGCAGCGTCAAGCCTGCGAGAGTTTGCGACGCGATTGCTTCGCCGCGTTCGCACGTTTGGACAAACTGATATTGGCTGTTCAGAGGCTGCGCGTAAATCGTGATCGTGTGCGCGGACAAATCCACGAGCCACATTTCAGGAATGCCGGCCCGCGCGTAGAGCGGCAGCTTTTTGTTGCGGTCGTAATCAATGGACGTGTCCGCCACTTCGACAAGCAGCAGCACGTCTGACGCCGCTGGTAATTCTTGCTCGTAAAAATCCTCGCGCGGGAGTAGCAAAGCGATGTCCGGTTCCGGCTCTGAGAAATCATTAAGATAAATCGGGTCTTGTACACTGACGATGGCGGACTGCCCCAGCTGGCGACTCAAAAGCGCGTTGAGCCGCTTCACACAAGCTGCATGGCGGTTGCCAATCGGACTCATCTCGATGATCTCTCCTTCAATCAGTTCCACGCGATCATCTTCAGTCAGGATGCCCGTCTCGGCCATCCGCTGATACTCGCCAACGCTGAACCACCGCCGCGCAAATTGTTGTGACATCGCTCTAGCACCTCTCGGTCGTGGATTGTAGCACGGGCGATCTGCGACACCCGCTCAGTCTAAGTGCAGGTCACGGATAAAGTGAGAGTCTTCGGTGAAATCGTAAATAGCAGTTTGTTCCTCGATCACTCGCCTGACCGCAGCCGCGACTTGCTCTCTCGTGATTCTTTCACCATCTAGTTTGCTCATGACGTAGTCCGTCACCTGCCGCGGCGTCGTCAGCTCGGACGCATCCGCATCGGGGATCGCCATCCCGAACTCTTCCTCAAACGCCATGAGCAATTCGACGGTATCCAGTCCCATGTTATGAAGAAAGCAAGCGAATGAAACCTTCTTGCTCAAAGTGGTGGTCGGTCGTCAATGCTTCCACGATGTGGCGTTCGCGCATCAAGACAAAGCTGACGGCGTCGCATAGCGAGTAAGTTTTGTCGAAGCGCGCATTTAAGAGTGACAGAGCTTGTCTGTGCAGAGTTTCGTCCACCCATACAACTTCGATTTTTGCTTCCTCAAGCGCGTACTCGCTGAAGTCGAGTGAGCGGCGGCGTGGCAAACCGCGCACATGCGCCAGCGCGATAAACTCAGCCAGCACATAGCTATGTGTCAGGCCGCGCGCCGTCGCGGAATAGAGTTGCGTGGCCTCCTCGTGTTGCGGCTCGTCGCGATGAAGCAAGCACAGCAAGCCGGAGGTGTCGAGCAGCATCAGTTCGTCTCCTCATGGGTAGAGGCGTACTCGCGCGCTAGATCGGCGTCAATGCTTTCGTTGTCTGCTCCTGTCGGATGGCCGAGGCTCACGCTGCCGAAGAGTTGCTCGAACTTAGAGGGCGGCGCTCCGGGTGTCGGGGAGATTGAGCGAGGCTTAGGCGTGTTACGAACAAGACATTCCGCCGCCAACTCTTCGGGCGTCTTTCCATTTTGCAAAGCCGCTTCGACGAGTGGCTGATAGACTTCATCCGGTAGCGTAATCGTAAGTTTATGTTTCATGATAATCACCTCACCGGAAAGTATAAGGCAGGCGCGACTGTGTTCGTAATTCAATTCAGTCGCGCCTGCACCCGGCGCAAGGCTTTGGCGGCTTGAGCGAAGTTTGGTTCTTCTTCGAGCGAGAGGCCGTAGTGGCGGGCAGCATCGAGCAATTTGCCGCGCTGTTCATAGACGCGGCCTAAGTTGAAATGCGGGAAGGCATAGGATTCATAGCGCGGCGCATTGAGGGCGCGGCGAAACCAGCGAATGCAGTTGTAGAGATCGCCTTTCGCGATCAAGTAACTGCCGATGTCGTTGTATGGATTGCCGAACGCGGGATCGACGCGGATCGCGGCGAGACATTCGTCAATCGCTGCGTCGTAACGCTCTTGAAAACTATAAACCCAGCCGAGGAAGGTATGCGCTTCGGCGGTCGGGAAGGTCTCGATGGAGCGGCGATACAATTCGATGGCCGCCGCGTAGTCCTCTGCCTGCTGCGCCTGATACGCGCGCCGGAACAATTCAATCGCCGCTTGCCGCGGGCCGGTGGGGAAATCTTCGTCGAACATAAAGCGGGTGTCGGGTGTCGGTTGGAAACATAATTATCCTGTTACCAGACACCCGAGACCTATTTGTTTTGGCTGCGCGCTGCGTCCGTCGTTAGGCCGCGTTTCAGTCTTTGAATTATACTGACCGCAGACGAAGCCCGCCAAACACGCTGCAGACGGCTTCCGCGCGAGCGAATAAATCAACAGAAAGAACTGAACTGCCGTCCGCCGGCAACCCAATTTTCTTCATGGACAGACCGAACCGCTTGCAACTCGACATCACCGACACATTAACTGAACACGCGCCCGATGGCCTCGCTCTCTGCGTGTTCGAGGGAGAGAATAAGTTCTCTGTTGCGAACACTGCGGCTCAAGCATCTCTGCGCCGCGCGGGCGACATGATGCTGCTCGATGGCGAGTTTAAGGCAGAGGAAGGCGAGTCGCTGTTGGCGCACGCCGCCGATGAGATGATGCCGGCGCATGCGCGTCGCCTATTGTTCGTCGGGCTTGGTCTCCGCGCTGACTGCAACTCCATCACGCTTCGGCGCGCGGCGGGCGCGGCTGTCCGGCAAGCGAAGGGGGCGGGTATCAAACGTCTCCAATTCTTGTTGCCGACAGTTGACGACCATGCGGCTCGCCACTTGGCGGGGGTCATCGCCGAAGGTGCGTTGCTCGGTTTTTATGAGAACGATTTTTACAAGCAGCCGGAAGATGAGCCAGCAAGTTTGGAGCAACTGACCATTGTCGCCGCGCAGTCCGGCGATGAAATGCGCGCGAGTATCGAACGAGCGCGCATTATCGCCGAGTCGGTGAATTGGGCGCGCACGCTCGCCGACGAGCCGGGCGGGAGTTTGCCCCCGCGTGAATTCGCGCGCCGCGCCGCCGAGATGGCCGGAGAATTTGGCTTGAAAGTCGAGACGATTGAAGGCGAGGAGATTAAGGCGTGCGGCATGGGCGGGCTGTGGGGTGTCGGGAAAGGATCGGACGAGCCGCCCGCATTGATCGTCGTCTGCTATGAACCGGAGGGGACCAACGAGCAAAGTGAACTGTGGGCCTTCGTCGGCAAGGGCATTACGTTCGACACCGGCGGTATCTCGATCAAGCCGGCCTTGAACATGGAGGAGATGAAGTCCGACATGGCCGGCGGCGCAGCGGTCTTGGGCGCGTTGCGCGCGCTGGCGCAAATGGGTTGCCGCCGTCGTCTCGTCGGCATCATCCCGTCCGCCGAGAACATGCCGTCTGGCCGCGCCATCAAGCCCGGCGATGTCGTCCGCACGCTCGCCGGCTACACTGTCGAATGTGTGGACACCGACGCCGAAGGCCGCCTCGTCCTCATCGACGGCCTCGCCTACGCGCGCCAACTTGGAGCCGCCCGCATCGTCGATCTTGCGACATTAACCGGATCAATCATCGTCGCTTTAGGCGATCACCGCACCGGTCTCTTCAGCAACGATGACGAATGGGCGCAACAAGTCTTAGACGCCGCCACCCGCGCCGGCGAACCCGCATGGCGAATGCCGGTCAGCGACGACTACAAAAAGAAGATCGAAAGCGACATTGCGGATTTCAAAAACTACGGCGGACGTCCCGACGCGACGGGCGCGGCCTTGTTACTGAGCAAGTTTGCGGGCGCGACGCCGTGGGTTCATCTCGACATCGCCGCCACCTCTTGGCACGACGACCCGCAGCCGCACGCCCCCAAAGGCGCAACCGGCACGGGCGTGCGGACATTGATTGAATTGGCATCGAGTTGAAAACGTAAGTGGACAACCACGCAGCACACGAAGCGCATGAGGTTGACGCGGGAGCTTGAACCACAGAGACACGGGGACACAGAGAAAACCCAATCAATGAAACAAGCAAGCCGCGCTTATTCCCTTTGTTTTCTCTGTGTCTCCGTGTCTCTGTGGTGAAGATCATCTGTCCCAATTTCATAGGTTTCGATTTAGCACCGCTGGCGGAGTGTCATGCTATCGAATGAGACCATCTTTCTCACCGGTTTTCCCGGCTTCATTGCGGCGCGGTTGATTGCAGAACTCGCGGCGGAGGGCGCGCGGTTTCTGCTACTCGTGCAGCCGGCTTTCGTGGAGCGCGCGCGCGCGGAGATTGCGCGATTGGCGGATGAGAGTGGCGCTGACCGGAGTCGTTTTCGGATCGTGGAGGGCGACATCACGCAGGAGCATTTGGGGATGTCGGAAGCGGATGCTGCCGCCGTGCGCGCGGAGACGACCGTCTTATTTCACCTCGCGGCGATCTACGATCTGGCGGTGCGGCGCGATGTAGCGATGCGCGTCAATGTCGAAGGCACGCGCCATGTCAATCGCTTCGCGCGCGCATTGAAGAACTTGCGACGGTATCACTATGTCTCGACGTGTTACGTCGCGGGCTTGCGGACGGGCGTGATCTACGAGCATGAACTACGGCACGACGCGGGCTTTCGCAATTATTACGAAGAGACGAAGTATCTGGCCGAGTTGGAAGTTGAAGCGCTCAAGTCTGAATTGCCGATCACGATCCACCGCCCGTCGGTCGTGTGCGGCGATTCGCAGACGGGCGCGACGGCGAAGTACGACGGCATTTATTATCTGATCAACTATCTGCGAATGCAGCCGCGTTTGCTGTCGCTGGCGAACATCGGAAACCAAGACGTGCGGCTCAATCTCGTGCCGGTCGATTTCGTCGTCGCGGCCATGGCGGCGTTGGCGAAAGATGAGAGGGCCGTCGGCGCGACGGTGCAGCTCGCCGATCCGCAACCGTTGACGACTTATGAATTGTTCGAGTTAATCTCGCGCACGCTCGCCGGTCGCGGCTCATTCTTGAAACTTCCGCGCCCGCTCGTGTGGCAGACGCTCAATCTCTCGCTCTCCGAAAAACTTTCGGGGCTGCCCCGCGCCGGCGTGCCGTATTTCTTCCTCAACCAAACCTACGACATCACGCGCGCGCAAGGCCTACTTGAACCGCACGAGATTCGCTGCCCGCCGTTGCCCACTTACGTCAATGCCCTGATCGATTTCGTCGAGCAGCATCCGACCGTGTAGCTAAATCGCAGAGACCTCAGAACAATCAGCCACGAATGAACACGAATCAGCACGAAAGATAACATTGGCAAGCAGCCCCGTTACTGACGAGAGAAACTTACACCATTCAATGCAGCATCATTCGTGTTCTTTACGATGCCGGCCTTAAAATATGGGTGGCAGTTGCCCTGCCACCCAACTCAGAATCCACCACGCAATGACAATTGAGCCGACGAGCATTGCCACGAGCGCAAGCATGATCAGGCTGACGAAGAGCCAATCGCTTAATCTGCCTTTCCGCGCTTCGCCCGCCGAAACGGTCGCGCGGCGGCGCAGCAGTTCGACATTTTTTTTGTTCGACTTCCACGCTGCATCGAAGAGATCGCCGACGAGCGGCACGGAGCCAAGTACGTAGTCGATCCCGATGTTAATGCCCATTCGCAGCAGCGTCGCTTTCGGGACGCGGTAACGCACGCCGGCAGCGAGGACGTAGAAAGAGACGGCGGTCGTCAGCGTGTCGCCGACGACGGGGACCAAGCCGATCAGCGCATCGAGGCCGAAGCGCCAGCCCACGCCGGGGATGCGGAACAACCCGTCCATCCAATGGCTGAGTTGATCGAGGCTCTGCTCGATTTCGGCTTGCCGGCGACGCTCAGGCTGGCTGATGTCTTTCTCTCGTAAGGCCATTTTACGTTCCGCTCCTTCTTCTCCACCCTTCGACGAATTCGCGTCATCCGCATCGCGCCCTTGCGACAAGATGCAGGATGATGCGAGAACCTACAAAACACAAGAGGTTGCAGCCATCATAGGAGGCTGGCACAGACAAGTTGTCCGCAATATATATTTATATATTGCGGACAACTTATCCATCTGTTCTGCTCATGCGGCCTACCGCGAGAAACTCTCAAGACTTCCTGTTGCGCCCTTCGCTGATGTACCGCTCGACGGTGTTGATAAGGGCGTTGAGACGTTCATCCGCGTGTCGCTGCCGCTCGTCGGCCTCACGCTGTCGCCCGTTGACAGCGCGCACGGCCTCGCCGAGTTCTTTAATCTCCTGTGCCTGAATCTCCACGATGCCGTGCAGCGCGCGGACGCTGCCTTCCGTGCGCTCCCAAATCCGTTCGGCCCGCATCTGCGCCTCCTGCAATTGCTGCATCCCGACCGCGAGCGATGCCAGATGATCCGCCACCACATCAAACTTCTTGTTGATCTCTTCGTCGGTCATTCGTTGTGGCCTTTCTTCTTAATTTGCTTTCCGGCCTGTGTCGGCCTGTTTCAATTTGTCGAGCGCGTGTTGTCGCCCTTCTTTGGCCTTCCGCTCCTCTAGGTAAGCATCCATCGTGGCCTCTTGAAAGTCTTTCACCTTCCAGCTGGTCGCCTCCAACTGGCGGGCGGCTTCGACAACTTTAGCCGCGGCAGAGAAATTGTCTGCGGAGGCTTCTGGCTCTCCAGCGTCATCGCTCATTTCTTGCTACCTTTCCGCCCGCTTGATTTACGCGTAGAACTACCGTTGCTGACGCGTTTTTGCCCGGTGGCGAGTTTTTCTGTGCCGGGTGAAGATTTGGGCGGGCGTCCTGCCGCTTGCTTGGGAATGCTACCAAGCGCACCCGGATCAATCAGGTAGTCTCTGCCCACCTTTCGCGCTTCAAGCCTGCCGTTCTCAATCATCTTTTGGACAGCTCGCACGGTTAGCCCTAACCGGTCCGCAGCTTCAGCCGTTGTGAGTAATGTTGCGCTCATGTTGCATACGTTACGCCGTAAAAGTTTTTTCGTCAAGACGTAAGATTTATGTTGGAAAGGCATCGAGCAGAGTGCCGAAGCTCTCGCATCACTCGCCGTGAAGTCTTCTGCTGTGGGCCGGGCAGCAGCACAAAGACACGCAGCACGACCGGCTCCACGCGGAGATGCTGTGTGAATACTTCAAGGGGCTGACGCTCAGGCAGATTTCGCAACTGAGCGTCGAGCGGTTCAAGCGCGAGCGCGCGACGCTGCCGACCAAGCACCAGACACCCCGCTCGCCGCACACGGTCAACAGCGAATTAACAACGCTTTCAGGTATTCTCACTCTCGCGGTGCAGCACAAATTGATCCGAGAGAACCCGTGCGCGAAAGTTCGGCGATTGACGGCGGAGGACGCTCCCGAAAGGCGGCTCATGCCAGTGGAGGAAACGGCATTGCTAGAGAGCGCGGCAGCCGGCCCGTCGTTCCTCAAGCTGATGATTCAACTCGCCCTCTGGACGGGCTTTCGTCAAGGCGAGTTGATCGCTCTGGAAAAGACGGCCATCGACTTGAGCCGCAACGTGCTGCGCGTCGTTAATCCGAAATGGAAGCGCGACCGGCACAAGATGGAGGGCGTGCCGATGAGCAATGAGGCACGTAGGCTAATCGAAGGGCTGTGCCAAACAGCCGCCGGCAGTTATCTGCTCACTGGTGAACGAGGACGGAAGTTGAAGCGACCGCGGTCGATCACTACCTTCCGCAAGGCGTGTGCGCGGGCGGAGATTGCGGACCTGCGCTTCCGCGATCTGCGCCATGAGTAAGGCTCGCGCCTCGGCGACGTGAATCTGAAGAAGATCGCCCGTCTGATGGGACATTCCAACACCCGGCAAACGGAGCGTTATGTTCATCCGACCGACGAGGGGCTGTTAGCCGCGACGGAGATTGCCGCTCGCAAAACGACAACTCGGAGTACCAGAATCGTTCCGCAAAGACTCAGCGGAACGGGTTGAAAAGTCCCGAAAATCTTGCGAGCAGAAAGGTTAGAGTTAAATCAGAAATGAGTCTCAACGAATCCGCGTCATTTGTCGCCAGAAAAATCTGCCGAGACGGGAAAAGGCATTACGATCTTTGGGCGCGCTCGGTTCAGCCATGCTGAGGCCGAGAGCGGCGGCGAGTTGCGGGTTGGGCGGGGCCACGTCTTCATCGCCGTGCCGTTCGGAGAGCCAGCGGTCGAACATGCGTGAGACGACGCGGCGTTGCGGGATGGGCGCTTCGGCGACGAACGCGGCGCGCAAATCTTCGCGTTGCGCGATCTCAAAGCGGTTGGCTTCGAGATAGCGGCGCAGCGCGGTCATAAACTTTTCCTCGCCCAGTAAATTTCGCAACTCGGCAAAGAGCAACGCACCTTTGGCGGCGACGATGGCCGCATACTGAAATGAGTTGCGGTAATCGCGCGCGGGCCGGTCGGCGGCCATGTCTTCGCCGCCGAACGTGCGATAGATTTCATAGACGCCGCGTAGTTGATCGTCGCTCGCCTGCTCTGCCCGCTCCGGCCCGTGCCGCTCCCTGTAATAAAGCAAAGCTGACCAGTGGGCCAGCGCTTCGTCGATCACGGGATCGCGTTCCGGCGCGCTGCCGACCGTCGCGCCCCACCATTGATGCGCGCTCATGTGCGCGACTGTGAACTCCAGACTGTCTTCGACCGATGAGCGTTGTTCTTGCACGATCTCCGGTAAGTTCTTCACTGTCGGCGAGTCGAAATCCACGTAGAGCGCGCTGGCGATCACACAGAGGCCGGAAAACTCCGCGCTGCCAAAACCGGCGACGAGCGGAGCTTCCGCGATACTGACTTTATTGAAAGGCAGGGGACCAAAGCGTGCGACGAACAAGCGCACGGCTGCGACGGCTTGCTCATGGACGCGCCGGCCAGTCTTCTCATGCTCCGCCGCCCAGACGGATTGCACGCGGACGCCGCTCACAGCGCGCTCGGCGGATTGCAACGTGCGCCCGGCGAGAATGGCGAAGCTGCGGAGGTTCTCGCCGGAAAAGTGGCACACGGCACGGCGAGTTGCGGGCGCGTCGCCGCCGCGATTGCCGCCGCTTGTCAACTCGCCAGAGGTGAACAGCGCGACATCTGCGGGCGCGTTAATCGAGACATCGTAATCGGCGACATCTGCATGAATGAAATCGCCGACGCTGGCGCGCGATTCTCGTTGCCAGTCGCCGCCGTCGCGCACCGCCAAGACGGGATACGCCGTTCCCAAGAGCATGATGCCGCGCGAGCGAAAGTTGATGTCGCGCGCGCCGCGTGTTTCGCGCGTGTCGCGCAGGGCAGCGCTCAATTGTTGAATAACGTGCGCGGGCAAGCTGGTCTCGTCCGGATCAATTTCGGGGACGCTGCCTGCAAAACTAATCTCGATCTCAATCGTCGCATCGGCAGCCACCGGCTCGCGCAAGGAAACACGCAAGAGTGTCTCTTGCTCAGCGAGCGAGTAATTGAGCATTTGCCCGGAAGCGATGTCGCGCGCCGTTTTGATTTCGAGATGTGGCACATCGGGCATGTGGGCGACCGCCTCTTCTTGGACAGGCTGAATGGCATTGCCGCTCGTGCTGTCGCTTTCGTTCTCGCCGCGCTTCACCGCGCTGCCAATTGGCTCATGGCGGCGCAGGTTGGCATAGAGATGAAAGTACAAGA
>JALZKK010000140.1 GCA_030859285.1 Acidobacteriota bacterium
TTGCCTGTCTGAACGAAGCCTTTTATTACAGATTAGCTCTCGCTGTCAAATCTTTTTTTCAGGCTCTCCTAAAATCTTTGACGGGAGCGACGTGATCACCCAAAAACCGGACTTCATGGCCGGCACAACTTATCGTTGCTGTCGCTTAGCCCGGTCAATCAATTGATTGTTCATCTCATAGGATAAATCTCCGTCTTCTCTGCCAGACATCTTCGGTGGGTATTGATGCGCGCGATAGACGGGATAGGCTTCCGTACGCAAGTGCGCGAGCAGGTGATGGCCGCGCCGCGCCGCGCGTTCGTGCCGGAGCGCGGAAATGTCAACGGGCGCGATGACGATCTTTTCGCCCGGCCCCGGCGAGGCTTGGGCAAGCAAGCGGCCTTCAAAATCGACGATCATACTTCCGCCCGGCCAAGAGTAGGGCGGATAATGTTTCAAGCTCGCACCCTGATTGGCGGCGACGACGTAGGCCATGTTCTCCAACGCGCGGCAGCGATTCACAATCGTCCACCAATCCATCGGCTCGGTCGCGCCCCACGGGTCCATGTAAGCCGAGACGCGCACCAAAATTTCCGCGCCGTTAGCCGCGAGTTGTCTGAGCGTTTCGGGAAACAACCAGTCGTAACAGATCGCGCAACCGATCCGACCGATGGGGGTGTCGGCAACGGGAAAGAGCGGCTCATCGTAACCCTCCAGATCGTGCGGGCTGGTGTGGACTTCGTAAGGAATCCACGTGTTGACCTTGCGATATTTATAAAGGACGCCAGCGGGACCAATCAAACAAGTCGTGTTAAAGACCGCGCCCGGCCACTTCGGATCGACTTCCAGCATCGAGCCACTTTGAATGTAGATGTCATGCTCGCGCGCTTTCTGTTCGAGCCGCTCGGTATGCTCGTTCGGGATCGGCACGGCGAGTTTCTCGCGCAACTCTTTCAAGGTCGGGAAGATTGGCGCGGCGTGCGCGAACTCCGGGAAGATGACGAGGCGCACCGTCAGGAACGGCGCGGCTCCGGCGACTGCCGAATCGATCATAGACAAGATGCGATCCGTGCTGCGCCGCATCTCCCGCCGCTCGACGGGATTCGGCTGATCGGTTTGGCAGGCGGCGACTGAATAACGTATGTGTTCCATTTGCTTGTTACGGACGATAGAGAAACGACGAGACACGTCCTAGCTCGGCTATGGCTTGACGGTGACGACAGCTCCAACTTTTTCCAGCCTCGCAGCCAGTCTCTCGGCATCGGCCTTGTCTTTCAATTCAATCGTAGCTTGCCCGCCACCAAGCACATCGTCCACACAGTCTTTAGATTTTTTCAGGCCGTATGAAGTCGATTCCACCAAAAGCTGAATGGCGGCGATTTTCTGAAAGCCGGGACGCCAACCAGTAATCTGCACCTGAGCCATTTTTCAACCTCCAACATTCTTGACAATCAGTTAAGCAGCGCCAAATTTTTCTCACTTACGGACGACTGACCAGTTCCGGCAGCGGCGCGGCCACGACGCGCGTATTGTAGCGTTCGATGTAATCGTGGCGCGCAGGCGTCATAGGATAACTTTCGGGCGCGCGGTACGGGTAATTCTTCATGCCGTGAAAGGGCAGTTGGCCGACGGCGTCGGGGCTGGCGGAGTTGATGTCCATCTCTTTGCTGAAGCCGTCGGCGTAGAGCAGGAAGGTACGCGTCCAGCCTTGCGGCAAGGGCGGCAACGCCTTCGCGTCAAACGAAAGACGCACTTCGTCGCCGGGGCGCGAGACGACGAAGATGTCATCGACCACTGTGAGCAACTCGCGCACGTCGCCCTCGCGCGTGTAGCGTCCGGGCATCGTCTTCCATGGCGACGTGAATAAAACTTTCGAGAAGTCGTAACCGAAAGGCTCGCGTCCGTCGGGCGTCGTCTCGGCGGAGAAGCCGCGCCAGCGTAAATCCGCGACTGTCGGAGACAGGCGCGTCAGCAACGTGGGAGACGAATTGTCGGAAGCAGCCACGAGAATCTGGTCCCAATAGATTCGCATGTTGGTGATGATGCGGACTTCGCGGCTGTCGGATAAAAATTTTCCAGTGAGATCGACGGCCACTGTTTGCGGGCGACCCACGGGAATGCCGATGTTTGGCATAACGGTCTGCCACTTCTCTGTCTTGTCTTTCACTTGCAGCGCGGGCGGTTGCAGCGACAAGCCTTGCTGCGCGGCGGCGACGTTGTCGCTTGAGAAAGCGTAGTCAGTCCAGCCGGTCATCAAAAGTAACGTGCGCGGAGATTCGGCGTTGCCGAGATCGAGCGTCAACGTGTGTTCATCTGCGTAGCCGCGAATCCGATGTAAGCGGAAATTATCAGGATACTGCCTGTCCATCTTCGCGATCCGCGAGGTCACGTCTTGGCCTTGATCGTCGGTGGCTTTGATGGGCGGACGCGCGCCGCGCGTGGCGTAGAGTTTGAAAGTCGCAGAGGTCGGATTGCCGAGACCTTCGTTCGGATAAACTTCGATGCCTTCAGGATGCGCGATGGCGATGAGTTGGAGTTGATCGACGAAGAGGACTTCTTCCAGTTCGTTCGTCACGCGCAGTTCATAACGCCCGTCCTTCGGCTGCAACTGGTCCCCACGAATCCGCACGTATTCGTCCGGGTCAGGCTGCGCGCGGACGCCGGGCGCGACCCAGTAGCCAAGCTCGCCGCCGCCCATAAAGTCCGTGATGAACTCGAACGACGCGCCGTTCCAAGTGTAGAGATATGGGCAAGACGAAGGCTTGCGATCAAGCTCTGTGACGGTGATGCTCACAGCGACGGGCGGCTTTGGCGGCTGTGTCATCGATGTGCCGCTAGCCATTGTCGCGGCGGGCGCGATCTCAGTCTCGGCCTGCACGATCCCCGCCGGCCACAGCACGCGCACGGCGTCAGTCTGCGCGCGTTGGCCCAAGCCGAAGACGACATCAGCGGGCGCAGGCGCAGGCGCGGCGGAATAAGTTTCGAGCTTTTGTTGCAGGCTGCCGGCGCGCGCTTCGATCTTCGCGCCGATTGCGCTGCGGTTGCTGACTTTCCCTGCCAAGCGCACGCGCACCGAAGTGTGGCGGTTGCCGCCTTCGTTGCGCGCGTACTTCAACTCACCGCTCGTCAGTCGCAACACGAGATCAACGTCACCGTCCAAATCCACATCGCCCGATGCCAGAGCGCGCGGCGGCGACATGCCCTTCGTGAACAGATCGCGCGCGACAGCACGCCGGGATTCATTCGCCCAATTGTCGCCCATGTTGCGCCAGACGCGCAGCCCGCCGCCGCTGTTGGCCGTCGTGTACGTGATTAAAAGATCGAGCAAGCCGTCGTTGTCATAGTCGAGAAACTGCGCCGCCGTCACCGAGAAGAAACGCGCGTTCGACACATCGCCCGGCACGGACAGGAGCGGCTGCATTTTGAACTTGCCGCGACCGTCGCTTAAAGCAAACATGCCGGGCGCGTCAAAAGCCCCGAAGAAAAAATCAGTGAAGCGATCTTTATTCACGTCGCCCGCCGCGACGGAAGTGTAGGGACGGGTTTCGTTCAAGCCGACTTCCGCCGCCACATCGCGGAAGGTCGC
>JALZKK010000141.1 GCA_030859285.1 Acidobacteriota bacterium
ACATTGATGAAACCTTGTGTGCCTCAAGTGTGCCAAGTGCGCCAAACTAGAACAAAACCAACTAAACTCAAAGCACATTATAGGGCGAAAGTTCAATCAAACAAAGGCTCATACAAACACACCTAAACTCAATAAAAAGCCTTTCTAAGACTTTTAACCAGTGGGTCGTAGGTTCGAGTCCTACTCGGCTCATCCATGAATGTCGTAAAAAACGGGAGGCCGCAAGCCTCCCGTTTTCTCTTACTCCTCATAGCATAAAATCTGCCCTGTAGTTTTTAGCTTTGATAGCGGTTTGCAGTTTGCGTATAACCTTTGTGTCTTGAAGTGGAGTTCAGCCCTTGCAAAACTCAGAGCGTGGGTATAAAAGCACCAACTAGCCGGAGTTCGGACGTAAAGTCCTGTCCTTGAAAGGAGAAAACAATGGAGAGAGTTCTGCCGTTTTTGGTTCCGATCTTGATTTCTTTGGGTCTCTTCGTGATGGTGGGGTGGATTGTTTGGGTGAACTCCCGCAGACGCCAAGCGGAGGCGAAGGCAGCGGCGGAGACGCATGGTAAGCTGCTGGAGAAGTTCACTTCATCGCAGGAACTCGTGGATTTCTTGCACACGGACGAAGGTCGTCGCTTTCTTGAGAGCGCAGCGGGGCCACGTCTCAGCCCATTAGAGGGGGTCTTGCGGTTTGCTCGCTACGGCGTGATCCTCACCATTTTTGGTCTCGGTTGGCTCTCATTGAATCTGCTAGGTCGTTATGACGACGATGGCGCTTTCACTCTCATCGGCGTTCTGCTTGGGGCTGTGGGAGTGGGCTTTTTAGTCTCGGCAGCAGTTTCCTATTACTTGTCTCAGAAGTGGGGACTCTTGACCGCCATCGGTTCTAGCAAACTGAACACGTTTGCGGCCAAGCCGGGAGAGACTGTGTAACTAGACAATGAATTGACTGATGACCCAGTACGAAGTTTCGTAGCGAGATGCCGCCTTAGAGCAACTTTCCTCAGATTTCTCGCTTCGTCCACCATGATTGCAAGAGGGAACGGTTACTGACCGTTCCCTCTTGTTTTGCGTTCGCCCTGCATGAAGTATGCGAACAACTCAGTTGGCGTTTAATGAGCGCCCGCCGTCCATTCTGTGTCGCAGAGGTCGTTAGCATTCCATGGAAGGACAGGGCCGCTCGTCGTCGGCTTAATGCAACCGCAGTCGAGAACTTGAAAATCCGCCGGGCCGTGGAAAGACCAAGCGTAGCTATTGTAAAGGTAAAAGCGTGCGTTGTTGTCGTCGTTGTTCAACGCCCGTGCGGCAGGCGCGTTCGAGTTGAAAATCAAACGCTGGCGGCAGCGACTGGCGACAAGCCGCGTGCCGTCGGGCGCGAGATAAATGCCGCGCTCTCTTAACGAAAACATCAAATCTAAAACTCCGTCGAACAGCAAAATATGGGAGAGACCTTGACGAGGAGAGAAATCGCGCGCGCGCCCGATGGCGGCGGGCATGTTATTTATTTGATGAATAAGATTCGTGAAGTGATGCCAAGAAAGGCAAGTACGCAGGCGAAAGGATGAGAGGTTATGTTACAGGCGTTTTGCTATCGCGCCGGGTCGTCTTTTAGCACGCGCACGGATTGGCCCGGAGCGAGGCGACCTGAGTTGATGACGCGCGCGTAGAGTCGCGACTGGCCGGGATATTTTTTGTGCGAGATGCGTTGTGAGTTGCCGGCGACGAACGAGCCGGAGATCGTCCGGCAGGGCGCAGCGTAGGAAGTGATCTCGACGACTGCTTCATCGCCGAGCGCGAGGCGCGAGCCGGGCGCGAGTTGGGACCAATCGAGGCCGGCGACGGTGACGTTTTCGCCGCTCGATCCGGGAGCGATGACGTGGCCTTCGGCGCGGAGTTCTTCGATCAGTTCCAGAGAAAATAAACACAGCGCGCGCTCCGGCCCGCCGTGATGTCGCCGGTCGGACTGCGCGTCGCCCATGAGACCTTCCGGCGTCAGCCACGCTTCGGCAACAGGTATTTTCGGCACGCCGCCACGAGAGACGTTCAGTTGATGGATGTAGCTGTCCATAATAGCAATTGCGAATTGCGGACTGAAAGAATAGGAGCAGGCGGCAGGAGCAGGAAGCAGGAAAATCAGATTTTTGCTAACGCTTCCTGCCGCCTGCTCCTGCCGCCCGCCGCCTGCCTTTCCCTAATCCACACTCCGCAATCAACTCTTAGCTCCTTGCCCGCGCACCGGCTCCGGCTGTTCGTCGTCGCCGATCAAGTGATTGGATTTGTCTTTTGGCATTTGCTGTGGCGCAAGATGCTCTTGGCGTTCGGCGACGGCCTTGCGCCCCTCTTGCATCTCTTTGTTCTTTTCTTGTCCATCTTTCTTTCGTCTCGTTTTCTCTGACATTTAGCTTCCTCCGTGTTGGCTCTTAGTTGATTTTACCTGCGGCGGCATCGTGGTGCGCCGCCCGCACGCGCGCGACGAGTTGCGGGAAATCGATTCGCGTATAGACAGGAATGGCGCGCAGGCATTCGCGCTCAGGCGATGCTTCGCGCCACGCGGCGAATTGCTCGCGCGCATGAACGCAATCCGTTCCTTCGTCGAATAAATAAATGGCATCTGCCCGCGCCAACGCACGGCGAGCCGAAGGCTTGATCTTGCCGCCAGAGGCGCGCGCCGCCAAGATCAGGAAATCGACTTTGACGAACTGCGTAAAGCTCGTGCCTTCGACAAGGACGCCGCCGGCCTCGACGCGCGACAGGGCTTGCCGCACGCCCGGCTCAACGCCCTTGTCCGTGACGACGACCCAATGAACATTCGCCGCTCCGGCCTCCCAATAACGCCCGGTATCCTTGCCCGGCACGTCAGTCTTGGCGCGCCCCGAACAAATCAACGGCTCCTCGCTCAACAATTGGCTGACGCAGCAGGCGTGTGGGTCTTTGCCGCACGAGCGGTAATGCCCGCGCGTCACTTTGATCGCTTCCCAACCCGGCAAGGCGCGCAACAGTTCACACAGCAAATTCGTTTTGCCGGTGTCAGAACTGAAACCACCGATGGCGATAGTCGTTAAGCTCATCACTAGACCTCTGGCAGACGCGGGCTAGTTGAGCAGTCTTCTGATCGTCTTCCCTTTTGCATGATGTCATCACTGCTCAACGAAGAGTGTTCAATGCGCCAGCCGGAACAATTATCATGCTACTACAAAATTGAAGAAAACAAAGACCGCACCGCGTTGCCGGATATCCCTTCCGACTTGGCAAGCGAGACACACGCGCTATAGATTAGGGGTCTTCAACCGCGTCCGCAGGAACGCTCAAAGATGACGGAAGACAACACAGATCAAGCAGACTTGCGGCAGCGCATCGCGCAAGCTCTCGCGCGGCACGACGGGACCGCAAGGCAAAGCATAGAGTTTGAAATCGTCGCCGCCGAATGGATCGAGGCCGGCATCGATGATGCAGAAGAAGTCGCGGACTGGCTCGCCGCGCGCTGTTTCGCGCCGGCGTTGGCGCGCCGCCTTGATGATGCGGGCATCACGCCAGAACAGGGGCGGCTGATTACCACTGAGGGCCGACGCGATTACGTAGACACCGTCGCTTATAAACTGAGCCAAAATGATCTGACCCTCGAAGAAGCCCGGCGCATTATTACCAGCGATTTTTGGAATTCTTGAAAGAACCGAGTTTAACTCCATGTCTATTTCTCAAACTTGCCCGTTCACCATCCTTTGCGTCGCCAGTTATCACAAGGGCGACGAGTTTATCCGTGAGTGCCAGCGTCAAGGCTGCCACGTGCTGTTGCTGACATCGCTCAGTGTAGGCCGCGACGTGTGGCCGTTAGAGAGCATCGACGAAATCTTCCTGATGCCTGATGTGGAGAAGAAATGGAACATGGAAGACGTGATCAAGAGCGTCAGCTTTCTGGCGCGCGACCGTGTGATTAATCGCATCGTGCCGCTCGATGATTTCGACTTGGAGAAGGCCGCCACCCTGCGCGAGCATCTCCGCACGCCCGGCATGGGCGAGACCACGACGCGCTATTTCCGCGACAAGCTGGCGATGCGGATGCAAGCGCAAGAGGCCGGCATCAACGTCCCCGAATTTATTCACGTCCTCAACCACGAACGCCTGCGCGAGTTTGCCGCGTGCACGCCAGCGCCGTGGGTCTTGAAGCCGCGCTTTGAAGCCTCCGCCGTCGGCATCCAAAAAATCCGCGCGGCTGAAGAACTCTGGCCCGCGCTTGAACAACTCGGCGACCGGCAATCCTTCTTCGTCCTCGAACGCTTCGTGCCGGGCGACATCTACCACATCGATTCCATTGTCGATGATCAGCAAGTCATCTTCGCCATCGCCAACCGCTACGGTCAGCCGCCTTTGAACGTCGCGCATGAGGGCGGCGTCTTCTCGACCTGCACGATTGAACGCGGCACGCCGGACGAGCAAGCCTTGCAAGCGATCAACCGCCGCGTGCTATCTGCGATGGGACTCCGGCGCGGCGTCTCGCACACCGAGTTCATCAAAGGACGCGCGGACAGACAGTTTTATTTTCTGGAAACTTCGGCGCGCGTCGGCGGCGCGAACATCGCCGAACTGATCGAGGCCGCCACCGGTATCAACCTGTGGGCCGAATGGGCCAAGCTCGAAGTCAGGAAAGATTATGAACTTCCTACGCCGCGCGAAGATTACGCCGGCCTGCTCGTCTCGCTCGCCCGGCAGGAATACCCGGACACTTCTGCTTACGACGACCCAGAGATCGTCTGGCGCATGAACAAATCCGCGCACGCCGGCCTGATCGTCAAATCGCCCAGCCTCGCGCGCGTCGAACAACTGCTCGACAACTACACCGCGCGCTTCTCAAACGACTTTCTCGCCACCTTGCCCGCGCCCGAAAAGGCCGTGAGTTAATCGCAGGATTTGTAGGGGCAGGGACAAGTCCACGGCCCGCCGCGCGAATGCGCGAATTCAACATGATGAATTATCACGTTGAGATCATCGGTCTGACGACCTGCCCCTACGGAAATAGCCCTTTGCTATTCCGCGCGTTCTCGCGGCGGCGCAACGGCGCTGAATTCTTCGATAAAGCGTCCCGCGTAGCCGTTCAATAATTCCTGCACGCGCTCATAATCCGGCGAGCGCACGATCAGGCCGACGTGATGCGGCTTGCGGACGCGATACGCGATCTCTGGATCAGTGAAAGCGGAAGTGTCCGGCCATTCTTGCCGCGCGAGCGAAAGCGCGATGCCGGCATAATCTGTGCGCGGCGTGGGCAATTGATACGGCTGTTCCGCGTCCGCCAATTCGATCTTAGCCCATTCGCGCCAGATGTTGAGGCCGCTCGCGGCTTCCAGAGTTTCGGCGAGGAATGCGCCGCCGACGCGCGCCGCGATTTCGAGAAAGTAAAACTGTCCGTCAGCCGCGCTCTTGATAAACTCGGCGTGCGTCGCGCCGTGCGGCAAGCCGAGGCTTTTGATCACTTTTCGATTGATCTTCAACAGCGCGCGATGCTCCACCGAATCGCGCGCGATGGAATGAGAAATGAAGACGCCGCCTTCATGTGCGACATTCAGCGGCGGGCGACCGTAGCGATTGACACCCGCGAATAACACCTCGCCGCCCGACACTAATGAATCGACGTGATAAACCTCGCCCGGCACAAAGCGTTCCAGCAAATAAAACGGCGCGCGTTCGTGCGGACGCTCCCGTGCGTCCAATTCATCGAGCGCGCGCCACACTTCTTCGCTCTCGTGTAGTTTCCTGATCCCGATGGCCGAGACGTCCGTGCGCGGCTTCAAGACCCACGGCGCAGGCACGCGCTCCATCAATTCGCCCACGTCTTGATAGTTGTAAGCGTTGGCGAAATCCGGGACGCGCACGCCCGCCCGCTGCGCTGCATGACGCATCGCCAATTTGTCGCGAAAGACGCGCGCTTGCGAACTCGTCATCCCCGGCACGCAGAGATGCTCGCGCACAAGTCCCGCCGTGATTACGTCGAACTCTTCGAGCGCGACGACACCCGCGACTTTGTGTCGCCGCGCGGCTTCCGTCGCCGCTGCGATGAAATGTTCCGGCGCGGCATCGTCCGGCAGCGCATGAAATTCGTCAATCGCCTCACGCGGCCAAGCCTCCTCGCGCCGTTTCTCTTTCGTTAGGACGACGACGCGCCGGCCCTGCGCCTTGCACTCGCGAATAAAATCCACGCCTTTGAAATAACTGGCGAGACACACGACGGTCGGCACACGAACTAGAGTTTCGCTCATGGAGAGTTTCCTTCTCGCTCCGACGGCGCGCGCAGATGTCAGGCAAGCCTCTGCGCTTTTTAAGAACTGCGAGCGCAGTATATATCGAAGAGGCATGTGGCGGGATTTTTTGCCGACTGTGGCACAAGAGCGCAAGGGGCAAGATCAGCGACGCCCCTGCTGGGAGCGCGGACGTCCCGTCCGCAGTGAGCGCGCCAGCGCGAAGAATGCTTAAGCGAACACTCAACGTTGAGTGGAAACGAAAGTCAATTAGCTCGCTCACGCGAGTTTGGCGGACGCGCGCGGACGCGCTCCCAGCAACTCGGCTTTCTTTTCAACTCCGTTGCAGGCAGGCTCAGGTGAGTTGAAAAGAGACGGATGATGGAAAGCTATAGCTTCATCCATCGCTCATTGTCCATCGTCCCCTCTCAGTAGATGTTGAAATTGTAAACCAGCGTCACGTACTGCGAGACCGCACGTCCGTCTTTCTCGGCGGGCGTGAATTTGATCAGCCGCGCCGCCGCAATCGCTTTTTCGGTCAACCCGTCGGGCAGACGCTTCATCGGCTGGATGTTCGTCACACGCCCGTCAGCCGACAATACGGCGCGCAGCATCACTTCACCCGTCACGCTATTCTTGCGCGCTTCCTCTGTGTACTGTGGCTCCGGGCGCGAGACGATCTGCGCCTTGCGCGTCACCTCCTGAATTTTCAACGGACGATGACTGCTGGCGCCAGCGCCGCCGGGATCAGGGCCGCCGACTTTTGCTGGTCCCCCGCCGGTATTGAACTCGCGGCCCGGCCCGTAGCCCGTTCCGTTGCCGGGACCAATGCCGCCGCCTGTGCCATCGCCGATGCCGCCGCCGTCGCCGGGGCCGGCAGACAGTTCGGTTGATTGCGACTTCGGATCACCGTAAGGCAACAGGCGCGGATCATTTTGCACGAGCAAAGGATCGACTCGAATCGTCGCAGGAACAGGCAATGAAGGATTCTTGATCGTCGGCGGCTTCGGGCTGGGAGCATTGATCTGCGGCAGCAAAGTCGGCGTCGGTAGTTTGCCGCGACTGGCAGGCTTCAACTCGCGTGCGCCACCACCGCCCCCGCCGCCCGGCTTCTCTCGTTTTGGATTAGACCCGCCACCCGTGCCGCGCCTGTTCACGCCCGCCGCGCCGTCCTCAAGTTTCTTTTCGGCTTCAGGGATCAGCGTCACCCAATCGATCAACTCAAGCTCATCATTCACGTGATGCGCCGCCGACCCGGAATGGCCGCGTAGTCGCTCAAGCATTAACGCCGCGCCGACAATCGACAGCACGACCACAAAACCTGTCAGCACGCCGTAAGCCACATTCGGCTGTGCGAAGAAACGGTGGAGCGCATGAGCATAAGCGTTCAGGCCGCGACGGAGGAAGCCGCGCGGATCGCGTTTCAACTCCGGCCACGACAATTGCGACTCCCGCGCGACCTCGCGCACTTCCGCCGACAGACGGCTGAAGAGTCCCGCCTCTTCCAGAAACGTCAAATGAAACGTTGCACGCGCTCGTTCTCTATCGCCAATGCTCACAGCCGCCGCGATCTTCCGCGCCTTCTCTTTCGAGCTGCCGCCGTTTGATCCGACAAAGGCCGGTTCATCCTGCAAGCTGATCTCTGCGGCGAAAGGATCATCCGCCGCGAAGATTTCAGGCGGCGCAATGTAAAACCCCGGCGCGAGCGGCAGCCCGTCCACCGGACAAAACTTGTATTGCGGCGCAAACTCCCGACGGCATTTCGGACAACGATTCATCACTTCATCCTCCTCCCGGCCTAACTGCAAACGAAACGAATTGACGACGCGGAACTGCAAAGACTCCGGCGCGAGCGGCTCACGCCACTCTCCGAGCAACAACCGCAACGC
>JALZKK010000151.1 GCA_030859285.1 Acidobacteriota bacterium
GTCTCCTCGCTCGCAACCGAAAGCAGATTGGCGAGGAGCGCGACATCGAAACCGTCGGGCAATGCATCTTCTTTGAAATTTCCCGCCTGCACTTCAATGCGATCACCCAACGCGCTCGCGCTCACGAACTCGCGGGCGACTTCGCCGATCTGCGGCAGATCGAAGACAATTGAGCGGAGCTTGTGATGCCGCTCGCAAATGCCGAGCGACATCCCGCCCGTCCCGCCGCCGAGATCGAGCATGAGCCGGTGCAGCGAAAAATCATATGCTGCGCCCAGAGCTTGTCCGGTCATTAAAGAGAGGTTGTGTTGCGCGCTCATCGACGCTGTTCCTTGATCGGCAACTGGCGGAGTTTCGTCGTCGGTCGCGCCGGGTCGCCACTCTCGCAGTTTGCTCGTGAGGTCTGTCCAGAGCGGATAGGATGAGCGGTCGTAGTTAGTGAATTGATCTCCGAGATAGGAAGTCTCCCCTTTGACGAGGAAGCGCGCGGCGAGCGCCGTGTTGCGGAATGCTCCATCAACTTTTTCAAGAAGTCCGAGCGCGACACAAGCATTCAGAAAGCGGTCGGCGGTGACGGGATGAATTTGGAGCGCGCGCGCAATCTCCGCGAGCGGCAACGCACGCTCCGCGAGCAGCGTCGGCACGGCGAATTCGACCAATGCGAAAAGCGTCTTGGCACGCTGGTATCCCGTAGCGAGATCGAGCAGTTCAATCGGGGAGCGAGTTGGTGGACAATTCTCCATATGGCAGCGATTATAAAGCATCATCCGAAGTTATTCGCGGCCAGCACAATGGCAGTCATGGTCTATTCATTCTTGGCAGCAGAAGCATGATCCGCGAAAGCAGCCGCGCAAATTTCGGGTCGTTGTGTGTGGTTTCGCGGATCGCTTTCCACTAACATAGGGAACGGGAGGAAAAAAGATGGCGACAAAGACACGAAGCAGCAGAGACGAACAGGGCGACGTGTTGAAGGGATTAGCGGCGGGGTTGATCGGCGGACTCGTCGCGTCGTATGTGATGAACGAATTTCAGTCCCTCTGGCAAAAGGCATCTGAAGCTGTCGAACAAGAGCGCAGCAAGCAATCTTTGGGAGGGAGCAAGGGCAGCAAAGGGCAACAAAAACAACAAGGCGGCGAGGAGGGGCCGCCGGCGACAGTGCAGACGGCGGAAGCGATCTCCGAAACCGTCTTCGATCACGAGTTGACGAAAAGCGAAAAGAAAGTCGCCGGCCCCGCCGTGCATTACGCTTTCGGCACGACGATGGGCGCATTCTACGGCGCGGCAGCCGAACTCGCGCCGCAAGTGACCACCGGCGCGGGATTGCTCTTTGGCACAACTGTCTGGCTCGGCGCGGACGAAGTCGCGCTCCCCGCGCTGGGCCTCTCGAAATCGCCGACCGAATACCCGCTCTCTAAACACGCTTATGCGCTCGCCTCGCATTTTGTGTACGGCTTAACCGCCGATCTCGTGCGGCGCGGCGTGCGAAGCGCTTTATGATGAGCGTGGTTAGGCACAACGAGTCAGTACCGCCCGTACTCGCCGGCGGTACTGACTGCGCCCCGATTTTCAGGTTCATCCTAGAGACTGGTAAACTTTCGGCCTGAAGATTTTTCTCTGACGAGCGATTCGATGCAAGATTTGGATCACCCACTGATCACGGCCAGCAAATTTTATCTCTTGGTTGTTCTCTGCCTGTTAGTCTGCGACGTGCGGGCAGTGGCGCAATCGACGGAGTTGGATTTCCCGACGCCGGTGACGAGTAACGCAATCGCAGGCCGGATCGCGCCGCTCGACATCGGCGACGCGCGACTGACCACACACTTCTACACTTTCGGAGCTACGCGCGGCGATCTGATCATCAACGTCGAGAGCGTGAATCTCGACGGCGACATTGATCTTTTCATCGCCGGCAGTTTGCAGCCTCTGGCGAAGATCACGCTCTTGAATTTGAGCGACGCGCTCAAGGTGACGAGGACGATCTTTCTCCGCGCGGAAGAGCAACTGATTCTGCGTGTGCAAGCGCGCACCCCGAACGACGAGGCCGGCACGTACCGCATCCGCTTCGACGGCAGTTTCGTCGCGGCTCGCGCGCCGGCAGAGACGGATACACAAGACGCCGCCACTGCGCTTCCTTCGCCTGCGAGAACTCCTGATCAGAATGTCCGGCGCGTCAGTTCCGTCGGCGCGAGAATAGAAGAGCCGTCACCTCCGCCGCAAGCCGAGACAACGAGCGCCGAAACAAAAGATGACACACCCCCGCCCGCCGCGAAAAGAGCCGCGAAAAAGCCTGCCCCCGTGAGACCGGCAACTCGGCGCGGAACGACGAGAACGAGACCCGCGAAGAAAGAGCCGGCTCCGGCAGAGACCGCCGCTGTCGATCCCGGCAAGATTGAAGCAACGGATGACGGCAAGCGTGAGCCGGAGCCTGCGCGCGACGAGCGAGCGACGGAGACGGCGGAAGAGCGGACTGCGCCGGCCAAACCAACGACTAAGAAAACCGCGCGCGCCAGTCGCGGCAGAGCGAAAACACGCGCGCCTGTCGCAGCGAAAACAGAAGAGCCATCCGCCGAGTCAACGCCGGAACAACAAACCGCGCTGCCGCAGCTCGGCGCACGTCTCGTCGTGCAGTTGAAAGACGGCACGATCATCGAGCGTCGAATGTCTGCCGTCCGTCGCGTGACGGTGGAAAAGGGAATGCTGATCGTCGTCTTGAACAACGGTAAGACCGAACGGCAATTGATGAGCAGCGTGCTGCGGATGGCAATTGAGCCTTAATCGGCGATGAGGAAAGTCAGGACTCCGACGTATGCCAAGTGACGAGAAAGATTTGCCAATTGTGCCGCAACGCTTGAAAGGTAAGCGAGCGTTGGTCACAGGAGCCAACAGCGGCATCGGCAGGAGCATCGCGCTCAGACTGGCGCGCGAGGGCGCGTCCGTCGCCGTCAATTATTACTCGAAGCCGGAAGCGACGAAAGAAGTGGTGCGCGAGATTGAGTCTTATGGGACCAAAGCCTTTGCCGTGCAAGCAGACGTGTCGGTTGAGGATCAAGCTGATGAAATGTTCGGACGCATCGCGGAAACTTTCGGCGGCTTGGAGATTCTGGTCAACAACGCCGGCATCGAA
Organism: Acidobacteriota bacterium; assembly: GCA_030859285.1. Taxonomy (GTDB): domain Bacteria; phylum Acidobacteriota; class Blastocatellia; order Pyrinomonadales; family Pyrinomonadaceae; genus JACCRA01. The sequence goes on from JALZKK010000151.1 coordinate 3,125, forward strand.
TCGCACCATGAGTTTTTAGAAATGCCGCTCGCAGCTTGGCGCAAAGTCCTCGACGTGAATCTGACCGGCGCATTTCTCTGCGCGCAGAGGGC
>JALZKK010000164.1 GCA_030859285.1 Acidobacteriota bacterium
CCGGAAGACGTGATCAACTTTCGGCCCGGCGAGGATCGACGGCTCGCAAGCTGGTCAAACGTCGTCGATTACTTCCGCAAGTTAGACGCGGCGAGCGAGCGGGTGAAGTTCGAGGAACTGGGCAAGACGACGATGGGTGCGCCGTTCGTGCTGGCGACGATCAGCGCGCCGGAGAATCTCGCGCGGCTCAATGAGTTCAAAGAGATTCAGCGCCAACTCGCCGATCCGCGCACGCTCGGACGCGACGCGGATCGCAAAGCGCAAGCGTTGATCAAGCGCGGCAAGACGATAGTTTTGATCACCTGCGGCATTCATTCGACGGAAGTTGGCTCGTATTTGTCGAGCATGTTGATCGCGCACCGGCTCGCGTCATCTGCTGATCCCGAAGTCCAACAGATTTTGCGCGAGACGATTGTGCTATTGGTCCCTTCGCTGAACCCCGACGGCGTGGACATCGTGAAGAACTGGTACGACCGCACGCTCGGCACACCCTACGAAGGCACTGCGCCGCCGGAGCTGTACCACAAATACATCGGCCATGATAACAACCGCGACTGGTACATCTTCTCGCAAGTCGAGACGCAACTGACAGTCGATAAAATTCACAACGTCTGGCATCCCCAGATCGTTCACGACATCCACCAACAAGGGACCAACGGCGCGCGCCTCTTCGTCCCGCCTTACATGAAGCCGGTCGAGCCGAACGTCCCACAGAAGATCGTCGAAGGTTACACCGAACTCGGCAAGCACATCGCCAGCGAGATGCGCGCCGCCGGCTTCAAAGGCATTACCTACGATTCGACCTACGACGCATGGACGCCCGCGCGCGCCTACTCGCACTATCACGGCGGCGTCCGCATCCTGTCGGAAACTGCTTCCGCCCGCCTCGCCTCGCCGATCACGATCAAGTTTGCAGAACTCCGCCCTAACGAAGGCTTTGATCCGCGCAAAGAGTCCGCCAACTTCGGCCCCCTCTGGCCCGGCGGCGACTGGCTTTTGCGCGACATCACAAATTACATGACGACCGCCGCCTTCGCGCTCATGCACCACGCCGCACAGAACCGCGAGCGGTGGCTGACACGTTTTTATGAAGTTGGGAAAGAGGCGGTGCGCGAGCGTAAGCCGGGAGAGTTGTTCGGTTTCGTCATTCCATCGTCGCCAAACGCCGGAAGGTTAATTAGCGTTTTAGAGCGCGGCGGCGTGGAGATAAAGCATCCGGGAGCGTTCACGGCCAACGGAGTAAAGTATAAGCACGACGCGGCGGTCGTGCGCTTGGATCAGCCATACGGAGCGTTCGCAAAGGCTCTGCTTGAAGCCCAGCGCTATCCCGATCTGCGTGACGAGGCCGGACACCCGATTCAGCCTTACGACGTAACGGCGCATACGCTCTCATTATTGATGGGTGTTCCTGTCACGCCGATCCTCGCACCTTTCAAATTACCGCAACCACAGTCCGGCGGCGGCACGGTCAGGGGAAGCGATTGCGGAAGTGACATTCCGCGCCGAGCCATTTACAAATCACACGTGCCTTCGATGGATGAAGGCTGGACTCGCTGGGTGTTGAAGCAAGACGCTCCCTGTCTCTCTTACAAGTTACTCGAAGACGCAGAGGCGCGAGCGGGTAATCTGCGCGCGAAGTACGACACGATCATCATTCCCGATCATTCGCCGCGCGCGATCCTCGAAGGCTACCGGCCCGGCTCGATGCCGGAAGAGTTAACGGGCGGGCTGGGCGAAGCCGGGGTCACAGCCTTGCGCGAATTTGTCGAGGCGGGCGGCACGCTCGTCTGTCTGAACAAGGCTTCGGACTTCGCTATCGAGCAATTGAAACTGCCCGTGCGCGACATTACCGAAGGTCTGAAGCAAACGGAGTTCTACGTCCCCGGCTCGATCTTGAGAACTGAGATCGACACCACGCACCCGCTTGCGAAAGGAATGCCGCGCGAGTCAATCGCGTGGGCAGAAGATTCGCCGGTCTTTGAGGTGAGCGATCCGCAGGAAGCCGCGCGCGTCCGCGTCGTCGCGCGTTATCCGATGAATGCCGATCCGTTGCTTTCAGGTTGGCTGCTCGGCGGAGACAAAATTAAAGGCAAGGCCGCGCTCGTCGAAGTGAGTTTAGGCAAAGGCCGCGTCGTCCTCTTCGGCTTTCGTCCGCAATACCGCGCGCAGTCGTTGGCGACGTACACGCTGCTGTTCAATGCGATCTCACAGCGACCCAACACAGCCCCGGCAGGGGCGGCAGATCAGTAGTCCACAGCGTAAGCTGTGGGGGCAGATGTGATAAACGTATAAGCCCCGGCAGGGACGAAAGAAAATCGAGCGTGATAATCTTTCGCCCCTCCGGGGCTTCACAACTTTTCTAACCGTGATCCCACAGCTAACGCTGTGGGCTACTGATCTTTCGCGCCTCCGGCGCTGAAAGCGGCGGCTACTCCTCCCGCCGTTCTCACTTGTCCAGATACATCTTTGCCGCCATCTTGGCGAGCTTCCATATCTTGCCCCATTCGATGCGTCCGTCTTCGTTGTCGCGGCCTGTTAGTTTGTCGAGCAAGAGCCGGCGGAACTGTTTGCCCTCGCGCTTGAGCATTAATTCTTTGGCGTAGGGGCGCGCCGTCTCGAAGAAGGTGAAGCCGGGATCGGTGATGATACCGATGCCTTCCAAAGTCATCAACGCGCGCATGATAAAGGTGAAATGCGACGGCAGGCGGAACGGATACTCGTACATCACGTCGGCCAGATCGTAAGTCAACTCTTTGAAGTTCACGTCGCCGAGTTTCAAATTCAAATAATGCTCGAACAGACCTTCGACGACGGGGCGGACGAGTTCGGGATCGACGCCGGGCTTGAGAAAATTCAAGTTGATCAGGTCTTGCGCCAGCCCGTGCGTGTCGCGCGCGACGACATGGAAGAAGGCGTCGATCATTTGCGATTGCAGGCGCGGCGTGATCCGTCCCGTCATGCCGAAGTCGAAGAAGGCGAGCCGCCCGTCGTCCATCACGAGCAGATTGCCAGGATGCGGATCGGCGTGGAAGAAACCGTCTTCGAGCAGTTGTTTCAGATAAGTTCTGATCAACAGCCGGTTAACTTTGACCGCCGAGATGCGGCGCGCCTTCAAGCCTGCGAGATCGACGACCTTCGTGCCACGAATGAAATCCAGCGTCAGCACTCGCGTCGTCGTATGGGACCAATGAATGCGCGGGACATGGACGACGCGCCACTCTTTGAAATTATCGCGGAAGCGTTCGGCGTTGTGCGCTTCATGCACATAATCGATCTCTTCAAAGATGATCTCGGCGAACTCGTCAAGCATTCCCGACCAATCGGCGTTCTCGTTGAATGCCGGGCGGCGTGACATGAAGTTAATGAGCCGGCGCAAAATCGCGATGTCGAAACTGAGGGTCTCGCGCAAGTTGGGGCGTTGGACTTTGACGGCGACTTCTTCGCCCGTGTGCATTCGTGCGCGATAGACTTGGCCGAGCGAGGCCGCCGCAATCGGTTCGGCATCAATCTCGGCGAAAGCCTCTTGCACCGTGTGGCCTAACTCCGCTTCGATCCGCGCGTAGGCTTCGGTCGTCGGGAACGGCGGGACTTGATCTTGCAACGTCGCCAATTCTTTGACGTAAGCGAGCGGCAGGAGATCACCGCGCGTGCCGAGCGCTTGCCCGATCTTGATGAACGTGGGGCCGAGCTTGATCAAATTCTCTTTCAGCCACGTCGCCTGTTTGTGCAGGCGCGCTTGTTTGCTCGTCGATTGATCGCTGCCGCGAAACACGAAGAAGCGCGTCAAGCGGATCAATTGATCCAACGCGCGCCGATCCACATCACGGCTCCACTCTTGAAACAGCGCGGCACGCCCGCGCCCGCGCGCCGCTTCGCGCAAACGCGCCGCCATGCGCCGGTTAAACTTCGCCCGCGCTTCGTAATTCTCCAGAAACAGAAAAAGTCCGAGCGTTCCCAAGACGCGGATGATCCCCAACGTCCGCAGCCATCCGCGCCAAGTTGCGGCGCGCTCGATAGCTGCCGCGTCCAGCTCTCGCTTCGTCGGCGCGAGCTGCGCTGTCGTGTGCGGCGATTGATGCCCGTTGCCGTTCGGCGCACCCGTGCTGTTGCGCTGCGCTGCGACCGTCAAAGCGTTTTGCTGTTGACCGTTGCCGTTCGCGCTTCGATCATTGCGCGCCGCGCCGTTCACCGGAACCAATGTTGTCTGTTTTTCTTCACTACTTGACATGATACCCGCTATCTTAAAACTTACTTATCCCAATCGTGTCCCGAACAAGACAAAGTTTCGAGTTTCAGGTTTCGAGTGCGAAACCTTAACTTGAATCTCATTATCATCCGACTCGAAACTCGAAACCTAGATCACGTTTAATGATTGTCGCACGCCCCGCCGCCCGAAATACTGTCGCGCGCGGGCGGCATCGCGCTTGATCTGCCCCTTCAATTCTTCGACGGAAGAAAACTTTTTCTCGGCGCGGAGGCGGTGTAGAAAACGCACTCGAATCACATCGCCGTAGAGATCGCCGTCCCAGTCTAGTACGTGCGTCTCGACTGAGGGTTCCGTGTCCCACCCGAACGTCGGGCGCGTGCCGATGTTGGTGACGCTGCGCCGCCAAACGCTTTCGATCAAAGTGGCTGTGACATAGACGCCGGACTGCGGTATGACGCGGTTCTGCGGGTGCAGGTTGGCTGTCGGGAAACCCAGCACGCGCCCGCGTCTGTCGCCCTGTGTGACGCGCCCCTCGACGCCGTAAGGCCGCCCCAACATGCGCCGCGCGAGTCCCACACGCCCCTCCGCCAACGCCTCGCGCACCCGACTCGAACTGATCCGCCGCTCACGCAGGCGCACCTCCGGCGCTTCCGCCGCATAGAATCCCAACTGCTCGCTGACTCTCTGCAATAACTCGATATTACCTTCGCGTTTGTAACCGAATGCGAAGCCGCGACCCAAATAAACTTCCTTCGCGTGCAAGCGGTCCCGCACCACGTCGCGCAAAAAATCTTCCGCGCGGACGGACGCAAACTCTTTCGTGAAACGGACGACGATAGTCTGCTCAATGCCTAACACGCCGAAGGCTTCGATCTTCTGATCGAAGGTCTGCAACAACGGCGGCGCGGATTCCGGGTGCAGCACTGCGCGCGGATGCGGATCAAAAGTAATCACCGTCGGCACGGCCTCAACTGCCCGCGCACGCTCCACCACCGTCTGCATGATCAATTGGTGCCCCAAATGCAGCCCGTCAAACACACCCAACGTCAACACCGTCGGGCGCGCAATCTCAGCGTTATCAGTGCCGTGGAAAAGACGCATAAAGCAGAGGTCAGAGGTTGAGGTTAAGGTCAGAAGAAATCAGTTTTTACCGATCTCTGATCTCTGACCTCTATGTGATTTCCAACCCGTCGTAGCCGAACTCGACGCCGGGCGGTAATAGTTTTGAGTCGCGTGCGTGTTTGATGTCGTGCGCGAGGTGCGTTAGGAACGCGCGGCGCGGTTTGAGTTCTGCGATGTAGTCGAGCGCGCCGGCGAGCGAGAGATGCGTCGGGTGTAGCGTCACGCGCAGGCAATCAAGTATCAGCACGTCCAGATCGCGCAAGCCGTCCATCGCCGCCGGTGGAATCTCACTGAGGTCAGTGGCGTAGGCGAAATCGTTGAGGCGATACGCGACGACGGGCAACCGCCCGTGGATGACTTCGAGCGGCGTCACCGTCAGATTTTTACTCAAAGAGAACGGCGCTCCTTCGACGACCGTATGCGCCCAGACTTGCGGCAGGCCGCCGCCGAAGTGCGACGGCTCGAAGATGTACTGAAAGATGCGCCGGATGTCTTTCCACGCGCGCGCGTTGGCATAGAGCGGCAGCGCGCCGTGACGAAAATTGAGCGGGCGCACATCATCAAGTCCGAAAATATGATCGGCGTGGCAATGCGTGATCAGCACCGCATCCAGACGCTTGATGCCCTGCCGCAACGCTTGTTGCCGGAAATCCGAAGAGGTATCGATCAAGACTGTCTGCCCGTCATGCTCGACCAACACCGACACGCGCAGACGCTTATCGCGCGGATCATCCGAAGTGCAAGTCTCACACGCGCAACCAATTGACGGCACGCCCGTCGAAGTCCCTGTGCCTAACAAAGTGAATTTCATTAGTTCAAAGTTCAAGGTTCAAAGTTCAAAGTCCAAAGCTGAAATCCCAGACTTTGAACTTTGAACCTTGAACTTTGAACTTACCGCCCACCCGTGATGTCGCCGCCCGTGAAGCCGCGCGGGCCGGATTGCGGCGGAGGGGCGTTGAGGAGCGAGACATACTGCATTCGCAGTTCGCCGAGCAGGCCTTCGAGCATTTGTTGTTCTTGCTGGCTGAGGTTGCCGCGTGTCTTTTGTTGGATCGTGCCGAGCAGGTCGATGCAGTGTTTGGCGAGCGGCAGATCGATGTCCGTTGGTCCCATGCCGGGATGCTCCGTCATGCCCATCGCGGCGGCGGCGGGCGAAGCGATGAACATGATCAAATTGGCGAACTCTGTCGGATCAACATCTGCTTCCGCTGCTTGCTCGCGGCGCGCTCCGGCGGCTGAAGCTGCGCCTTCCGTTTCGACTCGTGGGCTGGCCGCCGTCGCTTCACGCGGCCCAGTTTCCGCAGTTGCGCCGCCGGCTGCTGCCGTGGCTGTCGCTGCTGTCGCCGGTTCAGCTTCGCGCTCTCCGGCGGTCGCGCTCGTCGCCGCTGGCGCTTCATCTTCGGTAAAACGCGGCGAGCCGTCGGGGTTAAACAAACGGCGATCAGTTACTTTGAATGTCGGTTTCTCTTCACTCATATTTCATCCCACACAGCCGCCGCGTGAAATTGCCCGGCTGCCCTTTTTCACTTTGATTTTCCTGAATGTACAAAGTCCAATGTCCAAAGTCCAGACAGTAAGTCCAAAGTCCAAAGTCATAACGCTCTTAGACTTTCATCGTGTCGCGTCGTATCTTGAAAAAACGATAGACGAGTTGCTGCCTTGACTTTGGACTTACTGTCTGGACTTTGGACTCTTGAAGGACTTTGGACTAATTGCCATGCCCGCCACATTCAATGATCTCGTCGCCCTGATGGCGCGCTTGCGCTCGCCCGCCGGTTGTCCGTGGGATCGCGAGCAGACTTATGCAACGCTCGCGCCGATGCTCTTGGAAGAAGCCTACGAAGCCTTCGAGGCCGTCGAGGAAGCGCGCGGGGGTCGTCCCGCAGAATTGCGCGCGGAGTTGGGCGATCTGCTGTTTCAGATCGTCTTTTACGCGCAAGTCGCCGCCGAGCGCGGCGAGTTCACGATTGACGAGGTGATTGACGCCATTCATTCCAAGATGGTGCGCCGTCACCCGCACGTCTTCGGCGATGCGAGCGCGGCTGACTCGGCAGAGGTGTTGAAAAACTGGGAAGCGATCAAAGCCGAAGAGAAACGCGCTGCCGGCAAAGAACAAACCAAAGATGAATCGCTGCTCGATGGCGTTTCCACGAAAGCGCCGGCCCTGATGGAAGCGCATCAGTTGACGACGAAGGCCGCCCGCGTCGGTTTCGATTGGCAATCGGTCGCAGACATTTTCGGGAAACTCCACGAAGAGATCGAAGAACTCCGTGCGGCTATTCACGCCTCCGCCGAAAGCGGCACACCGCCCCAAGCAGCCACGCAGACTCGTGTCCGCGAAGAACTCGGCGACGTGCTGTTCGCCGTCACCAACATCGCCCGCCACTTACAAATCGAACCCGAAGCCGCCTTGAAGCTCACCAACCGCAAATTCCGCCGACGCTTCCGCCACATCGAGCAAGGACTCAAAGAGCGTGGCCGCACGCCTGATGAAGCGACGATTGAAGAGATGGAAGAATTATGGCAGGAAGCCAAATGGAGCGACCGCCAATAAAACTGTCAGGCGGTTTTTACTGTCTGTGTACTTGGGTTTAGAGCGTATTATGTTGGCGTTTATTCAGCCCTTGAGCGGAGCGCGCTCCCAGCACGCGCGACTTATTTTTCCACACGATAAACACAATCGTCATTCGCTCTATCGAAATAACGTCTGATCAAATTTAGCGCTGCTCTCAGCTTTTTCGTTTTTGGCATATTTCATGCTACCGTCTTGGCTTTCATTTCGCGCCGGTGAAGAAGGGGCTGTGGTGATCAGAAAATGATTAGGTCATTTCAGGGCAAGCATCCGCAGATTGCGGCGACGGCTTACGTCGAAGAGAGCGCGCAAGTGATCGGCGATGTCGTCATCGGCGAGGAATCGTCGGTGTGGTTCAACGTCGTCGTGCGCGGCGACGTGCATTACATCCGGATCGGGGCGCGGACGAATGTGCAAGACGGGACGGTGATTCACGTCTCGAATGGAACGCACGCGACGATCTTGGAAGACGAAGTAACCATCGGGCATAACGTGACGCTGCATGGTTGCCACGTCGAGCGCGGATGCCTGATCGGAATGGGCGCGATTGTGATGGACGGCGTGCGGGTCGGCGCGCAATCACTCGTCGCGGCGGGCGCGCTGCTCTCGCCCGGCACGATCATCCCGCCGCGCTCGCTCGTCATGGGCGTCCCCGCCAAAGTCAAACGCCCCTTGACCGGAGAAGAAATCGCTGGCCTCGATCAGTTCTGGAAGAATTATCTCGAATACACGAAGCAGTACAAAAGTGAGCAGTAAGCGGTAAGCAGTCAAGACAATCGGCTGCTTTCACCGCTCACCGATCACTGACCACTCTTATGAATACACAACCTGCGCGGGGAATGCGCGATTTTTTGCCGGGGGATGTGAGGCGGCGCGAGTATGTGATCGGCGTCATTCGAGAAGTGTATGAGCGTTATGGATTCGAGCCGTTGGAGACGCCGGCAGTAGAAAACATCGAGACGTTGTCGGGGAAGTATGGCGAGGAAGGCAACCAGCTCATTTTCAAAATCCTAAAGCGGGGCGAGGGTGAGAAGACGGGCGCGGCTGATCTCGCTTTGCGTTACGATCTGACTGTGCCGTTGGCGCGGGTCGTGGCGGAATACGGCGAGCGTTTGCCGAAGTTTTTCAAGCGGTATCAAATTCAACCCGTCTGGCGCGCAGACCGTCCGGCGCGCGGGCGCTTTCGAGAATTTTATCAATGCGACGTGGACGCGATTGGCTCGCGTTCGATGATCGTGGAAGCGGAATTGTGCGCGGCGGCGAGCGAGGCTTTGACGAAGTTGGGGTTTACGGATTTCACGATTCGTTTGAATCACCGGCAGGCGTTGGCGGGCGTGTTGGCGGGAGCGGGCATTGCGCTTGAGAAACACGGCGATGCGCTCGTCGCTTTGGACAAGCTGGACAAGATCGGCGCGGAAGGCGTGGCGAAGGAACTGCAAACGCGCGGCATCGCGGACGAGGCTGGTGTGAAGCTGTTGCGCTTCTTCGAGGGCGTGGCGTCTTTAGAGAAAGCGGCTGAGATTGTTGCTGATGAGAATGTAGAGAAGCAACGCGCAGCTCTGAATGCAGCGACGTTGGGGCGGTTGGTCGAGTTCGTCAGTGAACACGAAGCGGGCGCGAAAGGCACAGATGAGTTGCGACAGATTTTAGGGTTCGCTGAAAGCGCGGGCGTCGCGTCGAAGCTCAAGCTCGATCCGGGTTTGGCGCGCGGGCTGTCGTATTACACGGGCGCGATCATGGAAATCGCCGTGCCGGATTTGGCGGGGAGTCTCGGCGGCGGCGGGCGTTACGATAATTTGGTCGGGATGTTTTCGGGGAAGGATATTCCGGCGTGCGGATTCTCTCTGGGGTTGGAGCGAATCATCGTCGTGATGTCGGAGCGCGGGATGTTCCCGGCTGATCTCGTGCAGACTCCGGCAGATGTGTTGGTGACGATCTGGGACAGTGAGAGTGCAGGCGATTCAATGAAATTAGCGCGTGAACTACGTAGCGAAGGGTTACGAGTGTATCTGTATCCAGTGCGAAACGTTAAGCTAGGGATACAAGTTAAATACGCTTCAAAGTTAGGTGTACCGTTCGTCGCGGTGGTCGGCCCTGAAGAGCGCGAGCGCAGTGAAGTCGCTGTTAAGGACATGCGTTCGGGCGAGCAGCAAGTGGTGAAGCGCGGGGATGCGGGCGCGATGGTGCGTGAAGCGTTGAAGAACAAAAGCGAATGAGTCGCCGGAGTCGCGGCAGTGATTTTGTCCCGTAGGGACAAGTGCTAATAGCCCAGCAATTCATCGCTGGGAGAATTCAGTGATGAATTCAGTCCCGTAGGGACGGTTGATTGCGGCAAAATTCAACCGTCCCTACGGGACTCGGATTTATTTGCCGTTCATTACCCAGCGATGAATCGCTGGGCTATTATCAAACGCCCCTGCTGGGGCTGGAAGAATGTTCAAGTTTCTTTAGGATTATTTTATGCTGGATCATTTGGGAGACTTGCGGCGCACGCATTCGTGCGGGGAATTGCGTTTGGCGCACGTCGGGCAAACAGTCACGTTGATGGGCTGGGTGGCGCGGCGGCGGGACTTTGGTCCCTTGACGTTTTTTGATCTGCGCGACCGCGATGGTATCACGCAAGTCGTCTTCAATGAGGAGACCGCGCCCACAGCGCACGCGAAGGCGAAGGGGCCGCGCGGTGAATATGTGATTGCGATTCGCGGTGAGGTGGTAGCGCGCAAAGAGGGCGCGCGGAATCCGAAGCTCAAGACGGGCGAGGTGGAAGTGCAGGCGCGCGAGTTGTGGATTCTGAACGACGCGCGCACTCCCCCGTTCCAACTCGAAGTCTCATCAACGGACGCGCTGGCGAGCGAAGATTTGCGTTTGAAATATCGTTATCTCGATCTGCGCCGCCCGCAACTGCAAGCCAACTTGCGTTTGCGCCATCGCGTGCTGGCCGAGATTCGCCGTTACATGGACGCCGAAGGCTTCACGGAGATCGAGACGCCCGTCTTGATCAAGTCCACGCCGGAAGGCGCGCGTGATTACGTTGTGCCGTCGCGGACTTTTCCGGGAAAGTTCTACGCCCTGCCGCAGTCGCCGCAGCTTTTCAAGCAGCTCTGCATGATCGCAGGCTTCGACAAGTATTATCAAATCGCGCGTTGCTTCCGCGACGAAGATTTGCGCGCGGATCGCCAGCCGGAATTCACGCAGCTTGACGTGGAGATGAGTTTCGCAACTGAAGAGCATATCTACACGCTGATCGAAGGCCTGTTCGCGGCGGTGTTTCGTTTGATCAAAGTGGAATTGCCCGTGCCGTTTCCGCGTTTGTCTTACGCGGAAACGATGCGGCGCTTCGGCAGCGACAAGCCGGACTTGCGTTTCGGGATGGAATTGCAAGACCTCGCGCCCGTATTGGAGGGGACGGATTTTGCGCCGTTCGCTGCCGCCCTCTCGTCGGGCGGTGCGGTGAAGGGCATCGTCGTGACGGGCGGCGCGGCGTCGTTGTCGCGTAAGAGTCTTGACGAACTGCAAGAGTTCGCTAAACGTTATGGCGCAGGCGCGCTGGCGTGGATCAAACTCGGCGATGAAATTACTTCGTCGCTCTTGAAAGCTCTCGGCGAAGAGACGATCAAGCGTATGGCCGGGACGGCGGGCGCGCATAAAGGCGATGCTGTGCTGATCGTCGCGGGCAAACAGAAAGTGGTGGCGGCGAGTCTCGGCGCGCTCAGAAATGAAATCGCGCGGCGCGATCAATTGCTCGCGGAGAATACTTACGCGCCGTTGTGGGTCAATCAATTTCCGATGTTCGAGTTTAACGAAGACGACGAGCGCTTCTACGCCATGCACCATCCGTTCACCTCGCCGCTCGATGAAGACTTGCCGCTGTTGGAAAGAGCCGTCGAAGGTAACGAGACTGAGCTACTCGCTTCCTTGCGGGCGAAGGCTTACGATCCGGTCGTCAACGGGGTGGAGTTGGCGAGCGGTTCGATCCGGATTCACCGGCGCGACGTGCAGCGTTTGATCTTCAAGGCGCTCGGCATGTCGGAAGAGGAAGCGCGCGCACGCTTCGGCTTTTTCCTTGACGCACTCGAATACGGCACGCCGCCGCACGGCGGGATCGCGCCCGGCATTGATCGCCTGCTGATGGTCTTGGCCGGCACAGACAATATCCGCGATGTGATCGCTTTTCCGAAGACGGCTTCCGCCGCCGACCTGATGATCGAATCGCCGGGCGAAGTCGAGCCGCGACTGCTGGAAGAGTTGCGGATTGAAATAAAGCGGGATTGATGATCTTCAGGCTCAGGCAAGCGCAGGTTGCAGAAATGTGCGCGCACGCGCGGGCGTCGAGTCCCGCAGAATGTTGCGGGCTGGTCGGCGGGCGCGGGCGTGAGGCGCAGTCGATTTATCCATTGCGAAACGTGGCCGCCGCTCCGCTCGTCGCGTATGAGGGCGCGCCGGCAGAGTTGTTCGCGGCGCAGCGGCGAATGCGTGAGCGGGGCGAGCAACTCGTCGCGATTTATCATTCGCATCCGCGCACGGTCGAGCCGGTCCCATCGGAGACAGACGTGCGCTTGGCTTTTTATCCGGCGGCGATCTATTTCATCGTCGGGCTGGGCGGAGGGGAGGCGACTTTGCGCGCGTTCCGCATCTTCGAGAGTGAACGGCGTTGGGAGCGGGTGGAATATCGCATCGTTGGAGAGTAGGATTGAAGCGAACCCACGCGCGACGCGGTTCGTAGAAACAGTTATGGCAGAAAAGAAGAGCAAGTACGATACAGACCCGCTCGATCCGGAGTTCGTGCGCCGGACGGAGGAGATGATGAACCCCGCGACGCGCGACATCGCGCGCACGTCGAATGAACAGGCGCGGTCAAGCGAGCAGGCCGAAGCCCCGACGCGCTTGATGGACGACACCTTAAAGCAATCTTACCCGTCGGTCTTCGTGCCGCCGGCTTACCAAGCTCCATCACAGCCGCCGCAGATGCAGCAGCCGGCGCAGCCTCCCGCAGCACAACCTCCCCATGCCGCTCCCTCGCCGCACGCTCAATTCGATTCGGCGTCGAGACACGTGGCCGGGCTGAACATCCCGGAGAAGTTTGCCACGGTGTTGCCTTATGC
>JALZKK010000168.1 GCA_030859285.1 Acidobacteriota bacterium
AGCGCTCCACGCGCGCGTCGATCTCTTGGCCGTCAAAGCTGCGGAGCGCGACCGCTTCAGTTGTCTCGACGCTCTTGGCCGCTGCGTCGCTGCGAAAGCGCACCAACACTTCGCCCGGCACGAACTCCGCCGCATTGCCGTGCTGCGCTTTCCCCGTAGCGGAAGACAGAGCATTGGCAATTCGCGCGCCCTGAGCCGTCACTAATTGTCCTTGAGATGCAGACGACAGCACCGCCGCGAGCAGAGCGAAAACGAGCAACAGGGTGAGGCTCCGACGCGCACGCACCGCTTTCCGATCAGACGGGGAAACGAGCATTTCTTTAACTTACTTCTCCTGTCCCTTGCGGGAGCGCTTCTGATTCGTGCCGCGCGAGGGGACGATAACCGTCGCGTCGAACGCTGCCGGCCAATGCGGCGCGCTCTAAAGAACTATGTGGATGAGCAGAATCGAATTCAACACGACTCACAGTCGGCTTCTACTATTGAGATGGCAAGAGGCCGGGCTGTGTTTCGACCAGTCGGGACACGAGTTCGGGGGACAGGCAAAAGGTTCGCTAAAAGGTTTGTATTCGCTGTACAACTTACGCGCGATCTGAGATGCCGCCTGCCCGCTAGAAGATGTACGGGAACATGAGAATTGACGGATGCAATGGCCGCCTCCGATCAGGCTTGAACGCTATCTACAACCTCATCCTGAACCTGCAATTTTTTCAACCTGGGCGACCAATCGAGAGAGAGGCAAGCGATTGTTTACCACCGGCAAAATTATAACTGACCGGAGACAGGAATTAGAAGGCAGGAGGCAGGGGCAGGAGGCAGGAGGCAGGAGGCAGGAAAAACAATCTGGTCTTATCTGCCTCCTGCCTCCTGAAAAAGTCTGTCAGCGAAAGTTCTGCCCGATCTGTTCAGTGCCGAACGTGCCGATGCCGTTGAGGCGGAAGCTGAAGACGACGCGGTTTTCGCGGCGGAGGCCGACGTTGAAGGTGTAGTTTTGGGCAGTGACGGCGCAGCAATCGAAGGTGTAGCCGAGTGTGACGGTCGAGCTGATCAGGCTGGTGTTGCCCCGGCCCGGTCGGTTCTGAAAATCGAAGAAGAACGACGCGCCGCCGAACAAACCGCGCTCGCGGTTGCCGAGAAAGATAGACGGACTCCACTGTGAGCCGCGCCGCGTTCCCGGCTCTAGCCCGCGCGGATCGGCGAACTCACGCAGGCTCGAAGAAAGCGTCAGGGCGCGCGTGTAATAAAAAGTCTGAAAGGCTTGGACAAGTCGGCGATTGAGGCCGAAGCTGACGGCCAGATCGCGCACGCCCGCCGTGCGCGTATCGACGTTGGTTCGCACGTCGGCGAAGAGATCGGCGAGCGGGCGGTAACGCGCCTCGATGTTGAGCGGCGAGAAGCGGCGCGGGATGCCGCCGTAGGTAAAGCCCGAAAAAGTATTGATCGGATAGAACTGATTGCGCTGTCCGGGGACCAATGCGCCGCCGAAATTCGGATCGAAGAAATACTTGCCGCGCAGAGTGATCGACAGCGCCTCGTATGGTTGGCTCGATAGCGGGGCTTCGGGCGATGTCTCGCCGTTAGCCGCCTGTGCCGCGCCGTTGACCACCACCGCCGTCGGCAACGGCGTCTCGCCGCTGACGTTCTCGGTGGAGCGGCGCGTGAAGAAGCGATTGCTGAGTCCGAACTCGATCTCGTTGGTATCGGCGATGGCGTCCAGAGAATCGAAGCGGATGATATTCGCAAAATTGTTGATGCCATCGATCTTGCGATAGACTAGATATGGCTCGATGACGTGGCGGAAGAAAAACGAATTATCGCCGCGCCGGAAGTTACGCGCCAACGCGGGCGGGCGCAGTTCAAATGAAAACTCGCCGTAACCGCGCGTTACGTCGCGCCCCAAGACAAGCCGCGTCATTGGATCAATCGAATTTGAATAGTATGTTCCGCGAAAACCTGCCGCGATGGTCGCGGACCAACCCTTGTAATCAAACGGCACAGTGAATGTCGGGTGTGCGTCGATGCGCTGGACCAGTGACGGCGTGATCAGAGGGTTCGCGTTTCCTTCCAGTTGAAACAGCGCGAGGTCTTCGACCGTCTCCTTGCGGCTGACGCCTTCGAGACTCGCTTCGGCGGAGAAATAGATGGGGATTTTTCCGAAGAAGGTCAGCGCGGTCGGACGTTTATCGAGGGCGAAGGACGGCAGTTGCCGTGTGCGGACGCGCGTGTTCGGCAGCGACGTGACTTGATTACGCGCCAGCACATTGAAACTGTACGCGCCCGCGCTTTTGTTGATGAAAACTTGCGAGCGTTCTTCCGGCGAGATCGCTTGTTGAATCGTGTCGGAGAAGACTTGCCGGAACGCAAGGTTCGAGGTCAGATTCACGTCCGCCGCGGCGAGAAAACCATTTGGGAAATAATGCACGCCGTCGGCGTAGAAACTCGAGCCGCCTTGATCCGGATTATCCACGCTTTCTTCCGCACCGAAGATGCGATCCTTGACGGCGTAGAAACCAAAGTTGAAGAACGAACGCGAGTTGGCGCGCGTCCGCACGTCCGTGCCGACGCCGATGCCCCGCCCCGTGAAAATGTCATTGCGAATCGTCGCGTCCGCCGAACGTCCCAACGTTTGATAGTAAGCGTTCGAGATGCGAAAACCCTTTTTGCCTGAACCGCTGAAAGTCGGCGTCAAGAAACCCGACGCGCGATCCCGCCGCTTGAGCGAGACCGAGACGTAAGGCAGAT
>JALZKK010000213.1 GCA_030859285.1 Acidobacteriota bacterium
TCCAACAACGTGACGGGTGAGGAGAGCGTTTTTCCGTGCGAAGGCGTCTTCATCGCCATCGGCCACAAGCCGAACACTGACCTCTTCAAAGGCTGGCTGGAGATGGACGAGATCGGCTATCTCAAGACCGCCGGCTGTTCGATGGCAACTAACATTCCCGGCGTCTTCGCTTGCGGCGACGTGCAAGATTCGGTTTATCGCCAAGCCGTCACCGCCGCCGGGACCGGCTGCATGGCCGCCATCGACGCCGAACGCTTCCTCGATAATTTGCCCGTCCCCACCCCGACCGGCGAAGAGATCACAATGGATGGCGAGCGCGTCTCCGCCGATCACCAACTCATCACGATGCCCGACGGCGAGATCATTCAAAACAAGGTCGAGAGCGAAACATCGATGGCGGGAGATTAAAAGCAAACCACAAAGGCGCAAAGACACGAAGGAAAGAAGCAGGATGCCGGACGCTTGAGATGTAAATAGTGTCCGGCATTTTTCGTGTCTTTGCGCCTTTGTGTGAATCTTTTGGCTGTCCTTAAATTGCTCGCTTCACAACAGCACAATCGAATCGTCGCGCTCGCGGCGCGAGACGGGCGGCGCGGGGGGCAGATGCGTTTGTGCCGGGCGTTTGTTGGGGCAGGCGTCGCAGTAATCGCCGAGCGCATCGCGCCGGTCTGCACATTGATTGCAGCCGAGCGTCTCGCCGAGCTGCCGCAGCGCGTCGAGGAGCGGCAATAGGAGCCGCCCGCGCGGAGTCAGGGAGTATTCGACGTGTGGGGGACTACCGCCGTAGTTGTGGCGTTCAATCAATTCGTCGCGCTGCATATCGCGCAGTCGTCCGACGAGCGTGCGGCTGCTGATCGGGTGCAGCGCCGCGATCAATTCCGTCGTCCGGCGCGGTCCTTCGACGAGATCGCGCACGACCAAGAGCGTCCATTTGTCGCCGATCATTTGCAACGCGCCCGCCACCGGGCAGCCGTCGCCTTTGCGTCGCCTCATCTTCGATGGGCCCTCCCCTCTTGGCGGCGCAGCTTACCACAATTCCGGGCAGGAACCGGGAAAGAGTTTCACGCCAAGACGCAAAGGCCGCAAAGCAAAAACGCTAACAAGTTAGACCTGTCCTCTTCGCGTCTTCTCTTTGTGCCCTTTGCGTCTTGGCGTGAAACTTCCTGTCCGCACTGCATCGGTCTGCTTTAGAATCAATGTCTTGAATCATGCGTGAGAGGAGGCCGGCGAAATGAGTTTGGGATGGGCGGGTGAGAAAGTGCGGCTCGTGCCTTTGGATCGGGAGAAGCATTTCGAGAACGCGCTGCTGTGGATGAATGATCCGGAAGTGACACGATGGACGCTGATGGGAGACCAACCTATCGGGCGGTTGCTGGAGGAAGACTATTTCACGCGAATGACCGGCGCAACGCCGAACGATGTGGCCTTCGCCGTCGAGACGCTTGAAGGGAGCGAACACATCGGGTTCGCCGGGATTCACCAGATTGATTGGCGGCACGGCACGGGGCTGACAGGCACGATCATCGGGCGCAAGGATTTGTGGCGGCAGGGCTACGGCGCGGACACAGCGATCACGCGCACGCGCTACGCCTTCGAGACGCTCGGCCTGCGGATGCTCATCTCGCGCGTCTTCGCCGAGAACGTCGGATCGCTCAGGATGCTGGAAAAGGCCGGCTACCGCGAGATCGGTCGCTGCCCGCACCGTTATTGGAAACGCGGCGCGTACCGCGATTCGGTGGAGTTGATGGTCGAGCGTGGCGAGATGGCATAGCAAATCTACGGATCAATGAAAGATTAGCCACAGAGGTCACAGAAGACACAGAGGGAATAAAACACGTCGCGCCCTCTTTAGCTTTATCCTCTGTGTTCTCTGTGACCTCTGTGGCAGCACTTGTTTTTTAGTTGATTCTAATCGTCACGTCGCTCCGGCTCACGGCTCCGCCCGCAGTGGTGACGGCGATGGGGACTGTGCCGTTCACGCCGTCGGGGAGGCGGACGTTGATCTGATCGAAGCCGGGGAAGCCGCCGGATGCGCCGGCATATTCGACTACGCCTGCGCGCCCGCCGATGGTGACGGTGACGGGCAGCGAGTTACGCCAGCCTGTGCCGAAGAGTGAGACGACGGACAACTGATTGTTGAAGCGCGCCGGGAACGGGGCCGGCGTGTAGCGCATCCCGGAAGCGAGCAGCGCGACCGCCGCCCCCATGCCGTTTTGTGAGACGGTGAAGAGGCCGGGATTCGCGTCAGCGATTGTTTGATCATTCGCCGCGATCACGTCGCCGCTCACATAGACGACGATTGAGCGAATGCCCGCCCCCGTCTCATTCGGGATGAAGACGTTGATCTGTGTGTCGTTGAATGAATGGACGGGGACCAACCGGCCTTCGATTGCGACGGCAATGCCGCGCGCGTTGGCATCCGCTTGACTGGTCCCGCTTCGGCCTAACGTTAAGCCAGCGCCGGTAATTGAAGCGAGGCCGTCGCGCGTCGCGGGCGCACGTAAGCTCGCGCTGTTGACGAGCGAGAGGCGCGCGACGGGACCAAGCAGCGTGTCCACGCCGAACGCGAGGCCGGACAGAAATTGAGCGGTCGGGTTGTCGGCGGTGACGTAGAGCGCGCCATCGCGCAGAAAACCATTCAAGGCTGGATCAGGGAACGCATCGACGAGCGGCGTCCCGCCATTGCCGCCGTCTTCAATTCTATCGCTCGCGCCCGTCGCATCTTCGATGACATAGACCGTGCCTTCGCGATCAACAGTCAGACCATGAAAGATGAGGTTGTTGTCAATTGAAAGTCCTTCGACGACGACTTCTTCAGTGTCGGCAAAGCCATTGTTGTTCGTGTCGTAGAGCGCGAGCATGACGGTGTTGTTGCCGGCTGAGTGGGAGAAGACGACGCCGCGCGAGTTGGCGGCGATGTCGAGCGGCGCATCGTTTGAGAATTGGTAAGAATAATAAGGCGTCGGGTCGAGCGTGTCGGGAATCAGATCGTTGTCGGTGTCGCGGATGATCCGCAGTTCGTTCGAGTCGAAATCTGCAATCAGCAGATCGCTCGTTGGCAACAGCGCGAGCGCATTGGCGTTGTTGAGTTGTTGCGAGCCGGCTTGAACGAGCGAGCGCGAACGCGAATTGTCGAAGCCACCCGTCGCCGGATCGCGCACTAACAGAATCACGCCGGCAGTCGGTTCGTTGTCGGGATCACTTGGATCATCATAGTTGTAATAACCGCTCGAAGAGACAATGACGAACTCGCGGCCTGCGCGCGATGTGCCGGCGACGACTGAGGTGGCGGAAGGCAGATTAAAGTCGCGGCGGAGATCGAAACTCTGCGAAGAGTCGCGCGTGAAGTCGCCGTTGGTATCGAAGGCGTTGACGAGAATGCCGATGGAGAGATCGTCGTTCGTCGTTGCCGTGCCGCGATCATCGATGGCGGTGAAGACTTCGTAGCGCGTGCCGGAACGCCCGACGGCGATGTCGAACGAGCCGCCGCTCGTGTCGAAGGTGGCGCGCTCGTCGGCCACGAGATCGCCGTCGGCGTCTGTGAACTGCTCATTTGTTCCGGAGGAAGAAGTGGCGCTCAGTTGCGCCGTGTGCAGGACGCGGCTCAAGGGCGTGCCGGGACGAATGCGTGTGTTGATGAGCGCGTCGATCTGCGCGAGCGAATCGATTTTTCGCAAGGCCGGGCGCGCGGGCTGTCTGCGACGAATTGGAGCATCAACCGCGCCGAACGATTGACGGCGCGGACGCTTCGAGAGCGCAGGCTTGCCTTGTCGTTGCGGAACATAGCCGCCTTGCCGCGTGAGAACATCGGCGTCGGCACGTGCGGCGCGGCTCCTGAGCGCGCGGCTTGTGTCCGGCTGGAAGCGCCGCCCGGCGATGGTCTGCGCGCTGGTAATGACGGCGACAAAATATGCGCCGGCAGCCAGCGCGAGCAAAAGCGCGGCGAGGCGCAGGCTCAGGCGTGCGAAAAACATCGGTCGTTCCTTTCCGTGTTTGATCCGGCGGCAAGCAGCCGGTTGCGCTTGTCAAAAAGGCAACCGCTGTCCTGCCGCCGTGCGGGGAGAGAACTTGTTGCCGCTTATCTTCTGCGGCTCTGCCGCTTGATGTGCGGAAAGGCTTCGTCTTTCCGTGACGCGGTCAATTTATTTCTGAGGCTTTGCCTCTGCCCTGCTGTTCGAGGCGCAGCCTCTCATAAAACAAGAAACTGCTCTGACCGGAAAGGCACAGCCTTTCCGCACATCAAGGCGGCGGAGCCGCAAGGCACAACAGCACTGGAACAAATCTTCATTGGTCCCCTGCCTTAGTTATCCACCGGCTCGTTCGGATCAGTCTTGCGCGAAGGGCGGGCGATGGGAGACTCGCGCGCGGGCGGATCGGGACGGCGCTCCGGTGCGGGCTGCGGCGCGGGTCGTTCTTCACGCGGCGGCGGGGACGGACGCTCTTCGTGCACAGCAGGTGGCGGCGGCGCAGGCCGCTCTTCGCGCGGCTCCGGTTGTTCGCGCTGGGGCGGCGGATCGGGATGGCGTTCCTCGCGTGGCGGCGCGGGGCGATGGACTTCCGGCGCGGGTCGCTCGCGCACTTCAGGGCGAGACGGTCGTTCTTCACGCGCTGCGGGCGGCTCAGTGGGCCGCGACTCACGCTCCGGTGGCGCGGGGCGCGGGCGGCGGTCATCGGCGGGCGGCGCGTCGTTTTCATCTCTGACCGGCTCGACGGGGCGGCGTCTGCGCTCTGGCCGCTCAGTCACGTTTGGATCGCGCGGACGCTCTGTCACAATTGGATCGCGCGGTCGCTCATCTTCAACCGGCGTCTCAGGCCGGGCGGGACGCACCGGACGTGCGACACGCGCGGGCGTATCCTGAACGTTATTGCCCCTTCCAGCATCGGGGACGCGGATCGGTCGCGCCGGTCGCGCCACGACGCCGGTCGGACGTTCGTTGCTGTCATCTGTCCGCCCGCCGCCGTCACGATCAAGATCAGTGCGGCCAGTCGCATCAGGCGAGACCGGCTGCGCCGGCGTTGCCGGACGCACTTCGCGCCCGTTGAAGATGCGCTCGCGGCGAAGCGCATTGTCGAGCGCGACGCCGGGCTGTCTCACGCCCGCGCCGGTCGGGCGTGCAGGGATCGCTCGCGCTGGAGCGTTCGGGTTCACCGGACGCGCTGCTGGCCCCATGCCTCTGCGGTCGCGCACGACACTGGCGGCGGAATCCGTCCCCTCCGCATCAACCGGGCGGATCGGCAGCCTGCCGCGCACCGGCTCGCCTTCGACGGCACGTCGCGCAATCTCAGCCGAAGCGGGCTGCGCCGCGCGTAAGCTCGTGCTTCTGCCGAACTCGCGCGCGGGCAGCGAGGTGACGGCTCGTTGGTAGATCGGATTCGTGCGTCGTAGATTAGCCAGATCGCCCGCACGCAGAGGCGTTAAGCGATCTGGCTGTGCGCGATAGTAACGCGCGTGCGGATCGGGCTGGCGGTAGCCGAGAGGATACCAAGCGACATGCTCGCCGTAGGAAGTCGGGACATAGACGAACGCGACGAGTGCGGGCCGCCACCAACTACGCCGGTGATTGCCGTAGCTGCGCGGCGACCAGTGCCAATAATTATTGACATGAACCCAACGCCCGTAGTGATACGGAGCCCAGCCCCACGGTTCATCGCCGACCCACGTCCAACCGTAGGGCGGACACCACGTCCAACGCCCGTAACGGTAAGGGGACCAGTTGTGATAATTGTTGATGACTGTGACGTGCGGACGCCAGACGTAGCCGTAATCATTAACGTGAACCCAATCGCCATAAGCGTCCAATTCTTCCGCGCCCCACACGTCGCGGTCGTAATAACGATCTCGGTCGTCGTGGCGCAGGCGCGCGGCGAGATAACGCTCGCGGTCGTCAACCCACGTGTCCCAACTGTCGAAAGCATTGGCGGACGACAGTTCCCAATCGCCGCCATCTTCAGCGCCATAACGCAAAAAGGCGGTGCGCCCGTCGCGCAGAGTGAAGCCCGAAGTCTCCGAATAGATGCGCGCCCGCCCGCCATCGCGCACAGTGACGCGGACATCGCCGCTCCCCTCCACGTCGAGACGATAGAGGCCACGCTGTTCGGCGGCGACGGTTGAGCCGGGCGCATCGATCTCAAAATACTCGCGCTCACGCTCGAAGCGCGCGAGCCGGAGCGTGGCCGTGCCTTCGACGAGACTGAGCGCGACGCCTTCATCGCGCAAAGTCACAATGTCGAGGGTGGCGGACTCGCCAAGGCGGATGAAATTGCGCGCGTCGATCTGAATTTCGAGGCGCGAGTTACTGCCCGTCGCGAGCCGGTCGCCTTCGACGAGCGGCACGTTCAACGCGGCGCGCTCCCAACGTTTGCTTCCCGCGCGGCGCAGGCTCACGTCGCCACTCAACAGACTGACGCGGGCGACACGGGCCGTCTCTTCATAGTCGTACTCATCATCGAAGCCGGGGCCGTTGACATTAGCGAAGACGACGGCGCTAGTTAAGCGGGTGAACAGGACGAGCGCAAAGACAGATAGCAGCAGGGCAAGTTTTCGGTGGCGCATAGCGCGGACGCTCCTTTTACGAATCTGGACGGCGTGAGCCGCTCGCCGGGGGCCGACTGGCAAGAGAGCTTTTCAGTCTTGGCAGCAGCGCCCGGAGAGAAAACATTTAGCGAGGGGCTTCTGGCTGTTGCTCCCCGCGCGTGCAAAGCTCATGCCTCCGTTTGAACTCAATCCATGTGAGCAGACTTTTAGCCAGATTTGTCCAGAGAGAGACAATAAGTCCGCGCCTCAATCATCCGAGATAGTGCAGGCTCAACACTATTTGGTATGCCGGCAGTGATAGCGTGATAGGGCGGCAAGTATTAATACCGTCTCTAAAAAAGGCGGGCGGCGCGGAACCACACATTGATAGCAAAAACGCTCATCCTCAAATCAGCCCGCGCACAATTTTGTGTGTGAAGCACAAAGCCTTCGCGAGAAATTTGAGATACGCTCACATACAGACATGCGACTGATTGAGCCGGTACAGTTCGCCCCTCGATCTGTAATGATTATTTTCCCCCACAAACTCGGCAGACAGCGCGGCGAATTTACTGGCCGGCCCGCGCGCTATCGCCGGACGAACGCTTAACTGCTCGCGTGAGCCGCCTCCGCAGTTCAAGATTTGACTGCGCCACTGCTGATGTCGGCGGGATTCGCGGCATGACAAAACGGGAGAAACATGAAAAACCAGCAACAACTAACTTTGCCCGTCAGGAACGGCGGCGGGCGCACCGATTTCGAGCGTGGCTCGATCTTGTTCGTCGGGACGGCCACGGTGATCCTGCGCTATGCGGGCTTCACGATCCTGACCGATCCGAATTTTCTGCACAGCGGCGATCACGTGCATCTCGGTTATGGCCTGACCTCGCGGCGGCTGACCGATCCGGCGCTCGACATCGAAGAGTTGCTGCCGCTCGATCTCTGCCTGCTCTCACACCTGCACGGCGATCACTTCGACCGCATCGCCGAACGCAAACTCGACAAACATCTACCGATCATCACTACGCGCCACGCCGCCGCGTCGCTCAAACGCAAAGGCTTCAAGGCCACGCGCGGGCTAGGCACTTGGGACACGATCACGATCAGGAAAGGCGGCGCAACTTTGCGCGTCTCTTCGATGCCGGGGACGCACGCGCCCGGCCCGCTCGCCTTGCTGCTTCCGCCCGTGATGGGGAGCCTTCTTGAGTTCGAGACGGCGGAGGGAAAGCGGACGTTGCGGCTCTACATCAGTGGCGACACACTGATCCACGAAGACCTCAAGGAAATCCCGCGCCGCTTCCCCGACATCGACATCGCGCTCTTGCACTTGGGGGGGACCAGAGTCCTCGGCCTGCTGGTGACGATGGACGCTGAACAGGGCGTCGAAGCGATCAAGATGATCCGCCCGCACACGACGATCCCGATCCATTACAACGACTACACAGTGTTCAAGTCGCCGCTCCGCGACTTTCAGAAAGCGGCGCGCGCCGCCGGGTTGGAGAGAAAGATCGTCTATCTCAGTCACGGCGAATCTTACGGTTTCAACGTGCCGGCCAGCCGCTGGCAGGGCGCGCAATCGCAAGCGATGGAAGAAACTATGTCAACACGAACAACGACCGGAGAAGAACACGGCGCAACGCACACCGCACCCGCGATGGTCGGCAGCAGCGCAGCAACGCTGCGAGACGGAAACGTGAGCGGGACTGTCTCGCGCCAGTATTGGCCTAAGAGTTCCACGCGCGGGAATGGCAGGCACGACACGCCGGCTCAAACAACGGGCGCGCAAGGCTTGAATACAGGATTGTTGCTCATTGGCGGTATTGGCCTCGGCGCAGCGCTAATGTACCTGTTCGATCCCGAAAAGGGGCGATGGCGGCGCGCTCTCGTCCGCGACAAAGTGATTGGCGCGACGAATCAAGCCAGCCAACTGCTCGGCCAGACTTCACGCGATCTCCAGAACCGCACGCACGGAATCGTCGCCGAAGCCGGCAGCGCGCTCGGCGACTCGGCGACGGACGATGAGCGAGAGACAGGTCGAAAGGCTGCGCGCATGACGCGCGCAGCGTCATCACTGTCAAGCTGAAGTTGTGGGTCAAGGACGATTGCGGAATGCGGAATGCGGATTAAAGAAACTGTCTTTCAATCCGCATTCCGCAATTCTCTCAGTCTCCCGCGTAGCTGATCTCCATTCGCCGGATGCGCCAGCCGGCGAAGAGGAGGACGAGCGCGGTGAAGACGAGCAGGCTCGGCACGGAGATATAAGCGGGCGTCGGCTCGGCGACGATGGCGAAAGGAACTTCGGGGACGTGGATGGGCGCGAGCGAGTCGAGGTAGTGAATCACGCTCAATTTCTTCAAGAGCGGTGGCAGCAGAAAGTTGATCCATTCCCAGCCGTAGAGCAACAGCGCCGGAATGATCGGGTTACGGAAGAAGAGGCCGACGAACATAAAGACCGCCCCGTAGCCGACGCACGCCAGCGCCGTGATGCCGGCGTAGATCAGCAGGCGGCTCAGGCCGGGCCCGTCAAAGAAGAACTGCGCCGACTCGCTGGGAAAGTGCGGCAGGTACATCAACAAATAAGTAAGGATCGCCGCTCCGCCAAAAAGGATGATCGCCGCCGCCATCCCCGACAGATACTTGCCGACGACCAGCACCTCGCGGCGCACCGGCGAGAGAAAATAATAGTGCAGGCTCCGATCCACCATCTCGCCGCGAAACAAGTTCATGAAAATCCAAGCGCAACCGAAGAAGACAAGCGTTCGCAGCAGCAGCCCGCCATAAAACACAGCATAGACCATCCCGATCTGATTGATGTTCCGCCACTCATTCGCGGGCGGCTTAAAGACGGCCAGCACGCTCAACAAAAACACCGGCAATGCCGCCAGCAGATAGATTAATAACGCGCGGCGGCCCCAGAAATTTTTTCTAATCTCCAAACGCATGATCGCGAGCGTCTGCCGCGCCCACAAATCCCACGGCAGCCGCGCCGATTCCTGCTCAATCACCTTCGCCCGTTCTTCAGTTGCATTCAAGCTGGCGCTCATTCTCTTTTTCTCCAAACCTCATGAATCGTGAACAGTAAAAAACTGAGAAAGGTTTTTTCCCCGCAGGGGAAAGATTCAGTAGGCGGGGGCAACGCCCCCGTACCAGCACGGTCAACCGATCCGACCCTGAAGGGGTCGAATTCGCAACGATGCATTTGACCCCTTCAGGGTCAGGGCGAATGTACGTTGCTGTC
>JALZKK010000226.1 GCA_030859285.1 Acidobacteriota bacterium
TGAGCGTGCAGTACATCTTGAGCGAATATTTAGCTCGGGCGACGGTGCAGGCCGAGTGTGACAAGTTGGATGACGGGACGTTTGCCGGGCGGATCGCGGTGTGTCTGGGCGTGGTATCGTTCGGTGCGACGTTGCGGGAGTGTGAGGAAGAGTTGCGCTCGACGTTGGAAGATTGGGTGTGGTTGGGTTTGAAGTTGGGACATCAGTTGCCGGTGGTGGATGGCATCGATCTGAATCGGGAGCCGGTTTATGAGTCGGTGGAATCCGTGTAAGCGAGGCGAGTTCGTCCGGCGGTTGCGGCGGTTGGGCTTTGAGGGTTTGTATTCGGGCGCAAAGCACCAGTTTATGATCCACGGGCAACACCGCCTTACGATCCCGTCGAATGCCGAGTATTCCGTGCCGCAGTTGCGGATGATGCTGCGTGAAGTTGGAGCCGTTATTGGTCGGCCAGTCACGGCGGAGGAATGGGAGCAGTTGGCATAGCAGGCTAAAAGTAAGATGGATAGATCGAGGCTGCCGCCGACATTTAAGGGAAGATGGTATGAGTTGCGGGCGATGGGGTTGCGTGACTTTGCGGGGCTGCGGCGAAGTGAAGAGGCGCTCGATCCGTTTGCGTTGGCGCAGTTTGCGAAGCTGTTGGTGGTGGATTTTGAGCAGATTCGGGGATTGTCGGAAAAGGCGCGGGAGCATTTGT
Organism: Acidobacteriota bacterium; assembly: GCA_030859285.1. Classification (GTDB taxonomy): domain Bacteria; phylum Acidobacteriota; class Blastocatellia; order Pyrinomonadales; family Pyrinomonadaceae; genus JACCRA01. The sequence goes on from JALZKK010000226.1 coordinate 695, forward strand.
TGGGCGTGGGGGCAAACGCTTGGTCGGGGGGGACTTGTTCGCGCCCTTTGCCGAACGGGTGGCGTCTGGTGATCTTGAATCCGCGGCATGGGCAGGCGCGGAATAATGCGACGTTGATGGAGGAAGTCTGCCACGTCTTTCTGGGACATAAGGCGAACCGTTTGTCGATTGTGGCGCAGAACAAGCAGGGGAAGACGGTGGCGCGGGATTACAACGAGGCAGATGAGGAAGCGGCATATGCTGTAGGTGCGGCGGCGTTGGTCCCTTACGCGGCGATTGAGCGGTCCGTGCGCGCGGGGAAGAGTTCGGCGGAGATGGCGAAGCATTTCAACGTGAGCCGGGAGCTGATCGAGTATCGCTTGAAAGTGTCGCGGCTGTGGCCGGAATACCGAAAGCGGCACGAGACAGAGGTGGCGGCGCGCTATGCGGCGCGGCAGGCCGCCGTCACCGGCAACGGCAAGCAAAATGGCGGATGAGAGTTCGCAGCGTGAACGACTCCGTGAGTTGCGCGATGAAGTCAAGCGCGCAATCAATTACCGCTCGTTCTTTCAACATTACTGCGCTTCAATTCAATTTGCCGGCGCACGCCTGCAAGCCTTCTGCCCCATTCCCACACACGCGCACAGCGGCAAGGGCCGTCCGACGCTCTCAGTTGATTTAACGCGCGGGCTGTTTCACTGCTTCTCGCGCGACGAGGGCGGCGACGCGATCCGTTTTTATGAGTTGATGCATGGTATCTCGTTCAGCCGCGCAGTGCTGGAGATGGCGCGCGATCTCGGCATCGGGACCAGCACTCGACGCCCGACACTGGCGGCCCGCGCCGCGCCCGATGTGGTGGCTGAGAATGTTGCTGAAGAAGCATCAGCGCCGCTCGCGCCGGAGCGCATCAATGCGATCTGCGAGACATTTTTAGCGGCTTGCCGTCAAGAAGATCAGACTGAGAGCTTGAGCTATCTCTCGCGGCGCGGCATTGACCGACAGACGATTGAGCGCGCTGGGATCGCATATTTCCCGCGCCGCGCTTATCGCCGCGTGATGCGGCGGATGCAGCAATCATTCGCGCTCGCCGAGTTGCAGCAAAGCGGGCTGTTCAATGCGCGGGCGCACCTGACTTTTTATCGCCATCGTTTGCTCTTTCCATTTTACGTCGAAGGCCGCGCCGTTTATTTACAGGCGCGCACAACCGCTGCCGGCGTCGAACCGCGCTGGCACAATATGCGGGGCAGCGTGCCGTCGCTCTATAACGTGGATGCGCTCGAACGTCTGACAAGCGGCGCTGTCGTTTATCTCGTCGAAGGATTCACAGACACGCTGACATTGCTCGCGCATGGCTTTGCGGCGGTCGGCCTTGTCGGCGCGGGCGGGATGAAAGATGAGTGGCTTGCGCCGCTGGGTCGCTTTTACGTCGTCGCCGCGTTGGACCCCGACGCCGCCGGACGCCGCGCCGCCGAACGCTACGAAGAACTCTTTGCCTCGCGTCACTTGCGCCTCGCGCGCATCACTCTGCCGGTTGATGTCAACGATTTCTTTCGCCAACACCCGGCCGCCGCGCTCGAATTTTCGCTGCTGACGGAAGCGGCGTTGGAAGAGCAAGGATGAGAGGCAGACTTTAGTTTCGAGTTCCGAGTTTCGTGTTTCAAGTCGAAGCGCGTTCTTCCTAAACCCAAACTCGGAACTCGAAACCTAAATCTGCGTTCATCATTCTGGCCGATTGCCTTTATAATCCTGTTTCGCCTCATTCCTCATTGGAGATGTGAGAATGGCGTGAGTTGTCATGGGTGAATTGATCAAAGAAAAATCTACTGTGCCGGCGGCGGGCTTGACCGTCATCGATAAATTGCGGTTGCTGCTCGAAATTACGAAGAAGATCAGCCGCTCGCTCGAAATTGAAGAGGTGCTGAACCTCGTGATGGATACGCTCGACTCGTTGCTGCCTTACGATGCCGCCGGGATTTACCTGATCGAGTGCCAGTTGCCTGCGGCGGGAAAGAGAACCGGCGAGGTGGACTGTGTTTTCCGCTCGACCGCTGTGCGCGGTTACGACATTGACGAGTTGACCGATCTGCACATGAAGGTCGGCGAAGGGCTGATCGGGTCTGTCGCGCAGACCAGCGAGCCGGTGATCGTGCCGGACGTGCGGCTTGATCCGCGCTACGTCAACGCGCGCCGGGAGACTCGCTCCGAGATGGTCGCGCCGATCATATGTAACGATGAAGTGATCGGCGTCTTCGATCTTGAAAGCGACGAGTTGAACGCTTACACGCAGGACGATCTGCAAATCCTGTTGCTGCTCTCTTCGCAGGTCGCGATCATCATCGAAAAGGCGCGGCTGCACGAAGAGTTGATCGAGAAGAAGCGGCTCGAAGCGCAACTCGAAGTCGCTCGGCAGGTGCAGTTGGAACTGCTGCCGGCACGCCGCCCGCACCTCGAAGGCTTTGACATCAGCGCTTACAACTTTTCGACGGAAGAGGTGTCGGGCGATTATTACGACTTCGTGCAAATCTATGAAGACCATCTCGGCATCGTGATCGCGGACGTGTCGGGCAAGGGGATGCCGGCGGCGCTTTTAATGGCCTTCCTGCGAGCTTCCTTGCGCGCCGCGATCCACATCGGGTACGCGCCGAACATCTCGCTGGCAAAGGTCAATTATCTGCTCTGGGAATCGATCAAGAACAACCAGTTCGTGACGGCCTTCTACGGCGTGCTGGATACGACGAACAGGACGTTAGCTTACGCCAACGCGGGACACAACCCGCCGCTCCTGATTGACGCGCAGGGGAACGCGCGTTTCATCGAACGCGGCGGCCTGCCGCTCGGCATGTTCAACGACGCGCGCTATTACGAGTATTACTTACCGATTGAGCCGGGCCAGACGCTCGTGCTGTACACGGACGGGTTGACGGAAGCCGTCGGCGCAGACGGCGGCGAGTACGGACGCGAGCGACTTGAACGCAAGGTGCGCGAAGGGCAGCATCAGAGCGCCGAAGAATTGATCCATTTTCTCTACGCGGACGTGCTGGATTGGACGGAAGGGCGCGGCGCGGACGACGACGTGACCATCGTGATCGTGAAGGCGGTATGAAGTTTAAGGTTTGAAGTCCGAGGTTTAAGGATATTCGTCCTTGAACCTCAGACTTCAAATTTCAAACTCTTTCCCCTAAAGTAAAAAGCAGCGGAAGCCGATAACTCTTGGTGGCTTCCGCTGCTCTTTTTACGGCTGGGTAAATCTTTTAGTGCGCCGTCGGTGAACTGTGTGCGTGATCGCCGCCGGGCGCGAGGGGCGCGCGGTAACGGCCATAGTGAAATTCGGCTTCCGCGTCGGAGAAAGTGTAAACGTCGAAGCCATACGCATCGAAATACGCCGCCAAGTCATCGGACGACCGGAGAAATAATTCTGGGGAGTAGCCCGCGTCGGCGCGAATCTCCAGCAGGCGCTCGACAATTTCCAGCGGTGCAAAGACGCGCACCGGATCGCGATAAGTTGCCATGTCTATTAGCGCCTCCTTTCCTGTCTCTGGCGAAACGCTTTCCCTGTGGGGAAGACTTCCCGCCGCTTGCTCTCATTTTGATGTACGCCTAACTCGATGCGTTGGTTTGGCGCAGGCGTTTAATTTCCGTTACGACCGTTGCGAAACTTTGTTGATGAAGGAGTCAGTTGTCCGTGATTTTGTGCTGTTCGATCTTGAAGCCCTGATTTTTAGAACTCAGCTTATCGACCACATGCAAGGGAACACTGACGACGAACAACGGACAAATTATTTATGAGCTTTCAAACACCGCCTACAACAAATGTCGCCGAATCCGCCGCGCCGCTGAATTTCATCAACGTGCTGCGCGCGATGCTTGGCGTCTCCGATAAGGTCAGCGACTTGATCTTCTCGCCGGGCCGCCCACCGCAGATCGAGTTGATGGGGAAACTCCAGCCGGTGTCTGTCGCCGGCCTTGAGAAATTGATGCCGGCGCATACCGCCGCCATCGCGAAATTACTGATCGGTAGCCAGCAAGTCGCGGCGGACAACTTGAGCCAATACGGTTCGGCGGACGTGTCCTTCAGCGCGCCCGGCCTCTCGCGTTTTCGCGTCAACGTCTTCATGCAGCGCGGCACGCACGTCATCGTAATGCGTGTTATTCCGTCGCGTCCGCCGCAGTGGAGCGACTTCAATCTGCCAGAGGCGATCAAGCAGATCGTCGATCTCAAGACCGGCCTCGTTCTTGTCACCGGGCCGACCGGCAGCGGCAAATCTTCGACGCTCGCCGCCGTCATCGATCTCATCAACGAGACGAAGTTCTATCACGTCATCACCATCGAAGACCCCATCGAATTCCTGCACCAGCACAAGAACTGCACCATTCATCAACGCGAATTGCACACGGATACGCCGGACTTCGCACGCGCCCTGCGCGCGGCTCTGCGCCAAGCCCCGAAAGTGATCCTCGTCGGCGAGATGCGCGACCGCGAGACCATCGAGATCGCGCTCGAAGCCGCCGAGACCGGCCATCTCGTCCTCTCCACTTTGCACACGATTGACGCTTCCAAGACCGTGGATCGCATTATCGGTGTCTTCCCCAAAAATGAAGAGAAGGTGATCCGGGCGCGGCTCGCTAATGTTTTCCGCGTCATCGTCTCGCAACGCCTCTTGCCGCGCGCTGACGGCAAAGGCCGCGTCGCCGCCATCGAAATTTTGCAGGCCACTTCGCGCACGCGCCAGTACATAGAGCAGGGCGAGGCGGAAGGCAAGTCGCTTTTGGACGCGATGGAGCAGGGCGCGCTCGAAGGGATGCAGACTTTCGACAGCGTGATTGAAGGGATGATCCGCGAAGGCATCGTCAACAAAGACGAAGCCTTGTCATACGCCTCAAACATCGGCAACCTCCAACTGCGCCTCGCCGATTACGGCGGCTCGGCGGCTGCGAAGCCCGTTCCGCAGAACGGCCACGCCGGCTCGATGCTCAACATGATCGAATAAAAGCAATGACGGGGAGAGCGGGAGACGGGCAGAAAAGTCAGCGCCTTGTGCCTTCTGTCTCTCCCTCGCCCCGTCTCCCGCTCTCCCCGTCAATCTTTCCTCCTTCGCCTTCATCCTTTATCCTTGCTTTTGGCGGCAGCCTAAAGTCTTCGGCCGGCGTCTAAAACTCATATGCAAGCAAGGGAACAGAAATTCATCACACTGTTAATCGCTATCGGCTTGGGTCTGGGCTTATTGTCAGCAGCTTGCAATAAGCAGTCGCCGCAGGCCGAACGTCGTGCTGCGGCGACCGCCAAGCCTGCGCCCGCCTTGTCGCCGTTACCTGTGCGTCCTTTGTCGCCGGAGTTGGCGAGAATGTTAGAGCGGGCGAAGGGGGCGGCGTCCGCGACGCGGGAACTGTCGTGGCGCGGTGCGGCGCGGATGACGGAGTTGACCGGTTGGGAATACGGCACGCGCTCGCGCGAGATGGCCGAAGCCATCGGCGGCGACGAATTGCGCGCGCTCAGTCGCCTCGCGGTCGCGGGCGGGATGTTGCCCGCAGGGACTGATCTGGCGATGCTCGCAGCGAGCTTCACCGCCGCTTCAGCCGGCGCATCTTATTCGCCGCTCGATAAGCAGGTGTTACTGTTGCAAGCCGACGCGGAAGAGCGTGAATCCAGTCAAGAGTCTCTCATCACGCACGAGTTGGTTCACGCTCTGCAAGATCAACACTTCGATCTGCTACGTTTGTTGATCGTCAGCCCGTACAATTTCGACCGCACGGAGGCGCTCTTCTCCATCATTGAAGGCGACGCGATGAACGTGCAACGGCGTCTAGAAGCGGGCGAGGCTTGGACACGTCGCTCGCTCGAAGATGTGGCGCGGCTCGAAGATGAACGCTTCAATGAGTATCGACGCGAGATCGGCGCGGTCTTCCCGCCGCTCTTGACCGAGACTTTCATCTTTCGTTATCGCGATGGTGTGCGCTTCGTCGAAGCCATCCGGCGCAAGGGCGGCCAGCGCGCCGTCGATGGATTGTTCCAACGCCCGCCCGTGTCGAGCGAGCAAATCCTCCACCCGGAAAAATATCTCGCAAGCGAAGCAGCCCGCCCGGTCGCCGTGGACGTGCCGGGCTTCGCAGCGCAAGGCTGGCCGAATATCGTCGCCGCCACGCCGCTCGGCGAGATCGGCGTGCGCGGACTACTGCTGAAGGCTCTGTTACACAAGGAAGCGGCGCGCGCAGCGGCGGGTTGGGGCGGCGACTACGCCTATCTCTTCGAGGGGACCAATCGCGCGCCCGTCTTCGTCTGGAAGACTGTGTGGGACAAACCCGAAGACGCGACCGAATTCTTCCGCGCATACCACTCGCTGCGCCCGCGCGGGAGCAAACTTGTCGGCGACAACGCCCACGCCGCGCAAAGCAGTTGGCGCGAGGACGGGCGGGTGACGCTGGTACATCAAAGCGCCGATAGCGTCATTATCATTCGTGGCGCTGAAGCGGATGTCTCGTCAGCTCTCCGGCTCGCTTTGAATTGAAGAATGTAAGATTGGCACATTTGGACTTCACCACAGAGACACGGAGAAGAAATGATAAGTGCGGAATGATAAAGGATGAATTTGAAAGACAGCTTGTTTTTATTCATCATTTCGCATTCATCAGTCATCTTTTTTCTGTCTCTCTGTAGTTTAATCATCGTTGTATCCCGCGCGCTATTTCAAGACGAGCAGCGCCGGTCAACACGTTTCCCTTGCCGCTATCGTATGATGAGGCGTATCCTTGCGGCTAACCGACGGACTTTAGCCACTCCCCCGAAGACAGAGACTTTCTCTGAGGAGACGCCACGATGAAGAATTCACTGAGAGTAATTTCGCACTTCCTATTCACACTCGTTTTCTGTTGTGCTGCGATTGTCACCTCCGCGCAGGACCGAGAGAAGCATTTGATCTCGGCGCGGGCGGGCGGGATCAATTTCGTCGCGGGGGATGTCACGCTCAAACATTCCGGCGGGGCGGAGAGCCGGCGGCTTTCCGTCAAAGACGACTTGAAGGGCGGAGACATCGTGCGGACGGGGGCCGGCGGGCAGATCGAAGTGTTGCTCAACCCCGGTTCATACTTTCGCGTGGGCGAAAACTCAGAGTTTGAATTGGTGCGCGCTGCGCTCGACGATTTGCGGCTCAAGCTGAACGGTGGGAGCGCGGTGGTGGAAGCAACTGGCTACGACGGTCTCGATCTGGCGATCACCGTGAACACTCCGCAGACGCGCATTCAGATCATCAGAAGCGGCATTTACCGTTTTAACCTTTTGCCGTCGGGCGTGACGGAAGTGGTGGTGCAAAAGGGACGCGCGCTTGTCGGTGAAGGCAGTGCGACAATCGTCAAGGGCGGCAAGTTAGCGCGCGTGGGCGCGGGCGGCGTCGAAGTCGCGAAGTTGGAGAAGAAAGATCGAGACACGCTCGATCTATGGAGCCGTGAGCGCGGCAAGGAGTTGGCGAAGGCCAATCAAAAATTGTCAACACGCAACGTCAACACTCTGCTGGCGAGCGCACGCTCCGACAGCTTGTTCTCAAGCTCTTTTGCACGCTCCGGCGTGTGGTTCTGGAACGCGCGCGGGAACTGTTACACATTCTTGCCGTTCGCCTCTCAATGGCGGTCTCCGTATGGACATTGGTACGATAGCCAACTCGGTTGGGGCGGCTTCGATCCGAGTTGTAATTGTCGTCAGTTGAACGTTTACCGAGGCTACGTTGGTAGTACGACGCCGATCAGTTCTCCGGGTAATCCTTCACAAGCGGCTCCCGCTCCGGGAAATCCATCGGCGAGACCCGCACCCCCACCGGCTGCGATTGAAAGGCCGACGCCGATTGAAAGAGGTTTTCCGCGCAACAAGGTTGAGCCTATCGGTGTGGAAATGCCTGAAAGAGGCGTGAGGCCCAGCCCGCGCGATCAATAAACAAGCTGTGGCGATAGTCATGAAGGATAGGCGATGAGAAGCGAAATTTCTGGTCGCCTATATTTTTATGTGAAGCGTGAAAAGCGTGTGGGTGTTTTGTCGAGACTCGTCCTGCTCTCACAAATGTTCTTAACGCGGCGGCGCGATTTCATTGGCGGCGATCAAGGCTGAGTGCGTGACGGCGGCGATGCCGTTGCCGGGAAAGACCGTGTCGCCGACCATGTAAAGATTCGGCAGCGGCGTGCGGTGGGTGAAGGCGCGCGTGCCGAAAACGTCGAGCGGTTGCCCGACGCCGCCGACCATGCCGAGCTTGCGCCTCGTTTGTTCGTAGAAAGTGTGCGGTGTCGCTGTCTCGATCACTTCGATATTGGCCCCGCGCAATTCCGGTAGCGCAGCGTGCAACCGCTCCCAACATTTTTCCAACATCAATTGATCTTGAGTTTCATGCTCGCTTTCGTCTTCGTGATAAGCGAACCAGTCAGCAGCATCCGTGAAGAATGAAGCGATGACAGCGCGTTTCCCGGCGGGCGCGCGCAACCCGTCCCCTGCGGGCGAGACGCTCAACATGAACTGTGCGCTTTCCGGATCATACGCTTGGCCTTCCTGCCAATCGCGCAGCGCTAACAACTGTCTGCCGGGCAGGTGTTGTGCCGTCTCCTCGTCCATGCCGAGATAGAGCAGGTACGCGCCCCAGCCGCGCAAGTCTTTGAGATGGGCGCGCACTTCAGACGGCGTGCGGTTCAGACCGACGAGTTTTCCAAAGGTATCCCAGACGGTGAGATTGCTGACGACGGCGCGCGTCGCCGTGACGGTCTCGCCGCTCAAGAGTGTGACGCCTGCCACGCGCTGCCCGCTCGCATCATAGACCAGCCGCAGCGCGGTCGTGTCGAGGCGGATCGTGCCGCCGGTTTTTTTGATCGATTCGGCGAGCGCGTTAGTGAGCGCTTCCGCGCCGCCGTGAATCGCGTAGAGTCCGTGCTGTGGTTCGGTCAATGCGACGACGGCATAGAGCGCCGCGCACTCGTCGCTCGCGCGCCCAGCGAAGATTTGCAGTTGCGCGTCAATGAAACGGCGAAAGCGAAACGACGTGCCTGCCAGCAGCGGCGTGACAGTCTGCCTCTCCAGCGCGAGGATGCGCGAAGCCGCGCGCATCTCCGCCGCGAGCAGTGTCATTCGCTGAATTTTTGAGAGCGTCGCCAGTGCGGGCGCGCGGCGAACGCTGCGGCGTAGGGCGTCGGCAAGGGGACCAATCTCACGATAAAACGCGATTGTCGTCTCCACGCATTCCGGGAACGCTCGCCGTAGCTCGTCGTGAAATTCTTCTGCGCTCTCGACGCCGACGCGCACCTCCGTTTCGTCCGGCAAGCGCACGACGTAGGCAGGCGTGAGTCGCCGGACTATGGGCGGCGCGATTGGCAACTCTGCGAAGATGCGCGCATGAATGCCCTCCGGTTGCCAGCCGGCATAAAGTCCCGCGCCGCTCTCGAAGCGATAATTGAATCGCTCGAACGTCGCCGCGCAACCGCCCACGCGCGATTCACGCTCCAACACGCACACACCCACACCGCGCGCTGCGAGTAGGGCGGCCAACGTCAGCCCGCCGATCCCAGCACCGACGACGACCACTTCGTAATTCATCGGCTTAAAACAAAAGTTGAGCGGCGTGCGCGACGAGCGGCGCGAGGCAGCCTTGCGTCTGTTGTTTAGTTTCCGGCAGGAGATTTTTGAATGGCTCGAAGACGATGATGAGTGATTGAATGCCGTTGAAGATCAAGTGAATCACGACGCACGGCAGCAGCTTGCCCGTGCGCGCGCGCACCAACGTCAGCGCGAGACTGAGCAGGCCGACGGTCACGACCACACTCAAGTTCTGGTAATACTGCGGCACATGAACGAGCGTGAACAGTATGAGGACGCCTGTGATGGCCCACATCGCGCCGATCCGCCGCTGCAAGGCCGAGTACAGTACGCCCCGGTACACCGTCTCTTCGACGAGCGGCGCGGTGAAGGTCGCCAGCGCGGCGATGGTGAGACGGGCCGCGTACGAGCTGTTCAGCATTTGTTCGAGCGCCGTCTCCTGCGCGCCGAAAATGTTGGTCAGCACGGCTCCCAAGATCAACAGTCCGACAGCCAACGCGACGCTGGTCCAGAGTCCGAAATTTTCGCTCCAACTCCAGCCGAGCGTGTGCCAGAAAGGCATCTTGCCGAAGCGCGTCACGACCGCCCAGACCAACGCCAGTGTCAGCAAGTGCGCGGGGAACACCGCGACGAGCGAGAGCAAGATCGCTGTCTTGTCGGTGCTGATAAACTCGGCGACCGCTTGTGCGTCTAAGCCTTGAGACAATGCGTAAGGAATGACCGCGAAGATTTGCAGGAAGGCGAGCAGCAGCACGCTCGCCAGCCACACGCCGACGGCGGCCAGCACGCCCCACGGCGGATTGTCAGGAGTAACGAGCGCATCTTCCGTCTGCATCGCCACCGCCGGCCCGCCCTCACGGGGCGGTTCGCTCATCAGGTGCGATATGGGCGGCAACTGTCTGTCGAAATCTTGTTCGGTGGGTAGCTCAGTCGGAGTTTTCACGAATTCGAGTGTAAGAGAGCGATTGCGAAGGCGTCAACCTTCAGACCCGGAGCGCGTCGGCGTCGAAGCCCAAGCGTCCCGCCGCCATCGTTAGCCCGATGATCGTCTTCGCGTCCTCGATCTCGCCCGCCTCGATCAACTCGAAGGCGCGCGGGAAACTGACGCGCACGATCTCAAGTATCTCGTCGTCTTCCGGGTTCTGCTCAGTCTCGGTCAAGTCGGTCGCGAGATAAACCCACATCTTCTCGGCGCAGAAGCCGGGCGAAACGAAAAACTCGGTCAGCTTCTCCCAACGCTCCGCCACGACGCCCAACTCTTCTTCCAACTCACGTGCCGCGCATTCCTCCGGCGGCTCGAAATCTCCGCGACTGCCGGCGGGAATCTCCAACAGATATTTCACCGCCGGGTGACGATACTGCCTGACCAACGCGATGGTCTGATCGTCATAGACCGCAACGATGGCTGCGCTGCCCGGATGTCGCACCACCTCGCGCCGGTGCGTCTGGTCCCCTTCGCGCACCGTGTCGATTGAGACCGTGAAGATGCGCCCGCGAAACACATCCTCGCTGTCGAGGACGTCGGGAGCCGGTTTGTCCGATGTGTCCATACCCGATGTTTTAATCGACCGCGTAAGAAAAGGCAAAGCAGCGATAGGCGGAGCGCTGCCGTCTCATTCGTCAGCCAACTGGTTTTTTATCTCGCCGATCAGATAGAGCGAGCCGGTGACGCAGATCAATCCGTGTGGTAGCGTTTGTTCGAGGGCGGTGCGCCAAGCCATGCGCGTGTCTTGGGTTTGAAAAATTTGGTGAGCCGGAATGTCGTCGGGCAACGCACGCGCCAGTGCTTCGATAGCGGCGGCGCGCGGGTTGTCGGGGCGGGTGAGGATCAGTTTGTTTGCAAGGGGGAAGAGAATTGCCGCGATCTCTCGGAGGTCTTTGTCGCTCATCGCGCCGAAGACGAGCGTGATGGGCGCGCTCACGAACTCTGCGAGATAATCGCGCAACGCACGCGCGCCTGCCGGATTGTGCGCGCCGTCAAAGAGCAGGGAAGGCGTGCCGGCGATCAACTCTAGCCGTCCGGCGTGTCGCACTGTCTCCAGCCCTTCAATAATCGCCGCGCGCGTGAGCGGGAAACCTTGCTCGCGTAACGCTTCGGCCAGTTCGATGGCGACGGCGGCGTTCGTCAGTTGATGGCGGCCACGCAGAGAGAGGCAAACATCCTCATAGATGTCATGTGTGGTGCGGAAAGTAGCGCGCAGCCGTCCATCCGTTTCCGCGCCATGAATTTGATAGTTCGCCGTGGCGAAGCGCGGTTCGATTTTCTGTTTGCGGCAACGCTCCGAGATCACCGCGAGCGCGGCAGGCTGCTGCTGCGCGATGACGGTGGCGCGCACTCCCGCGCGGATAATGGCGGCTTTCTCGGTGGCGATCTCTACGAGGGTGTGTCCGAGATACTCTTGATGATCAAGCGCGATGGGAGTGATGGCGACAGTCTGCGCGCCGGCGGCGGTCGTCGCATCGAGTCGCCCGCCCAACCCGGTCTCAAGAATCGCGAGTTGCACGCGCGCTTCCTGAAAAGCGAGAAGCGCAAGAGCCGTCACCTGCTCGAAGAAAGTCGGCAACGCACCGCACTCGTTCTGCATTTGCAGCGCGGCTTCACGCACACGCGCCGTCAGCCGCGCGAACTCTTCCCTGTCGATCTGTTTTCCGTTAATTCTGATCCGCTCGGTGATCGAGACGAGATGCGGCGAAGTGTAGAGTCCCGCGCGAATGCCCGCCGCGCGGCAGATGCTTGCCAGCATCACAGCGGTCGAGCCTTTGCCGTTGGTCCCTGCGATCTGAACTGAAGGGAAACTGCGATGCGGATTGCCGAGCGCGGCCAGCAACCGCTCGATGTTCGCAAGGCCCAGCTTAATAGCGAGCGTCTCATGGCCGAGACTGAGGAGGTATTTAACTGCTTCGTCGAACGACATGTAAGTTCAAAGTTCAAGGTCCAAAGTTCAAAGTCAACTTGCTTATTCAGACTTTGAACTTTGAACCTTGAACTTTGAACTTTCTGCGGACTCTGGACTTTGGACTTTGGACTCATCAAGCGTGCCGCGACCATTCGCGCTCACGTCGAGAAATGTCCGGGCTGGTTTGAGTTCAGGGTTGACCATGAAGCTCAACAGTTTGATCACGAAGTCGCGCATCTCGCGGCGATCAACGACGGCGTCGATCATGCCATGTTCGAGGAGAAATTCGGAACGCTGAAAATCTTTCGGCAGCTTTTGGCGGATGGTCTGTTCGATGACGCGCGGGCCGGCGAAGCCGATCAGAGCTTTCGGTTCGGCGATGATCACATCGCCGAGCATGGCGAAGCTGGCGGTGACGCCGCCGGTCGTCGGGTCGGTCAGGACGGAGATGAAAGGCAGGCGCGCCTCGTCAAGCTGCGCGAGCGCGGCGGCGATTTTCGCCATCTGCATCAGCGAGTGCGTGCCTTCCTGCATTCGCGCGCCGCCCGAAGCGGAGACGGTAATGACGGCGGCGCGCTCGCCTATCGCGCGCTCGATGATCCGCACGAGTTTCTCGCCGACCGCCGAACCCATCGACCCGCCTAAAAAACTGAAATCCATCGCGCCCACAAATACCTTGTGGCCGCCGATGGTGCCGCGCGCTGTGATCACTGCTTCCGGCAAGCCCGTCACGCGCCGCGCTTGTTCGAGCCGTTGCGGATACGGCTTTGTATCGACAAACTCAAGCGGATCGCCGGAGAT
>JALZKK010000234.1 GCA_030859285.1 Acidobacteriota bacterium
TTCCACACGCGGTCGCCTAAACTTTCGCCAAGTCTGAATGCTTCAGCCAAGCGTAGGCGGTCAACCTCAGGCACATTCGGTTTATCCTGCGCTAAAACGCTATTTGCCGCCAGAAGCACAACGAAGGTTAAAGCAAGTTTAGTTTTCATTAGTCTTTACTCCAACATTTAACAGACACCTAACACGCGCTTCGCCGCTGCCTGCGAGGAACACTCAATCTCTGCCGCAAGAAAGCCGCTCGTGAGAGAGACACTATCGGGCAGTGGGGCGAAGTGACTGTCGGGCGGCGTATCTGTCAGCATCGCCCACTCGTATGCCAGTACCGATCCAAAAACGACCGCGCGCTACTGCGGCTCTGCACGTGTGATGAATTCTTCGAGATCGTGAACGAACTGTTCCGGTCGTTCCCAGTGGAGCGCATGACCTGTCTTGGGATACACCTGCAAAATGGCTTGCGGAAGTTGAGCCGCCAGCAAGTCCTGTTCGGCTCGCGGAAAAACCGTTTCTTGATCGCCCCAGAGAATCAGCGTCGGCGTCTTGATATTGCCCAATTTGGTTTTGCCGTCAGCGGCCAGCATTCCTGTCATCGTCGCACGCCACACACGCGCCGGGAGCTTCAAGCTCTCCGCGACAACTCGATCCATGAAATCATCCGGTAGTGGTTGATAGATGGTACTGGCTTGGAACTCCCGCGCAAATTTCGCCGGCACAGGATCGCCCAGTGTTTCAACCGCCTGCTGTAATTCAAGGACGACATTGTTACGCACGGTGGTCGCCGACCCAATGAGAACGAGCCGTTCAACGCGCTCCGGCGCAGCGAGGGCGATCTGTTGGGCGATAAAACTGCCCATCGAATGGCCGACGATGGTTGCATGCTTCAGCCCTTTCGCATCCATGAACGCCACCACATCGGCGGCGAAATCGTGGAACTGATAGCCACTGGCCGGACGGTCGGAATCGCCGTGACCTCGCAGGTCGAGGGCATAGACATGATAGTTTGCGCCGAGCAGAGGCAAGACGCGGCTAAACGAAAACCAAGAGTCCGTGTAGCCGTGAAGCAAGATCACCGGATGGCCGGCGGGGTCGCCCTGCTCCGCGTAATGGAGCCGCACGCCCGTCTTGAGGCGCGCGTCGGCGAAGCGCAACGGCGGCGCGTGACGATTCGTCGAGAGCTTTGTTTTATCTTTCGTGCCGTACAACTCTTCGACGGATAATTTCGTATCTGCCTTCTCCCACGCCTTATCAAACTCGCGCTGCACCATCTGGGCGGAAGAATTTTTGCCTTGCCGTTTCAAGCTCTCCATCAAACCGAACAACGCGCGCCCGTTGCGCGGGTGCTTCGCCAACTCAGCCCGAAAGACTTTTTCGGCTTCCGCCGCATCGCCGCCTGAGAGCAGCGCGCCGCCGAGCCATTCGCGCACCGGCAAATCCCAATCGGGCGGCTCGTTATAGCTCACGGCGTCTTCGGCTGCGACGCCTTGACGCAAGCGTTCGAGCGCCATTTTCTGATCGCCGCGCGCGAGCGCGATCTGGCCGGCGAGCAAATGTTCGGCGACTTGCAACACGCCGCGAGCGGTGCTGTTGCCGAGCGGCGCATCCGGCGGTACGGCTGCCGTCTTCGCTTGCAGCATTTTCATTTCCGCTTCGGCGCGGTCGCTTTGGTTCGTTCCCGCGAAAGCCATACCGCGTCCGAAGCGCCAGAACGCTGTCGTGATGTTCAACTCACGTTCGGGTTCGGGCGCTTTCAACAGCTCGTCCCACCGGCGAAAGCGCACGAGCGCGACGGTCGTGTACGGCATAAACATCTCAAGCATCGGCATCGCCTTGAGATGCGGCTTGACGTTGGCTTCGAGTTCCCGCGCGGTTTTGATGGCATCACTGTACCGCCCGTTCATGGCGTGCGCCGCCGCCAAAAAATGTATGTTGTGGTTGTAATACATCATCGGATAGACGCCTTGCGCGCCCGACTTTTCGATGTACGCCCGATCAGCAACAATCGCATCCGCGTTGCTCTGCGCCGCACTCTCGTAATCGCCCGTGCGGATATAAATGTGCGACGGCATGTGGACGAGATGGCCAGCGGCGGGCGCTAATTTTTCGAGACGCGCGGCGCTCGCCAGTCCGCGTTCCGGGTGCGGCGAAGCCTCGATGGCATGGATGTAGTAATGATTCGCCCCCGTGTGTTTGGGATCGCGCTTGAGGACACCTTCGAGCGTGGCGACAATTTCTTCCGTCCCTTCGGCAGGTTTCCCGTCCGCCGTCCAAAGTTTCCACGGACGCAGATTCATCATGCTCTCCGCGTACAACGTCGCGGCATCAAGATCGTCCGGGTAACGTCTGACCAACTCCCTCATCGCACTCTTGTAATCGACGGCGAGCTTTTGCACATCAGCTTGCGGATCATTCGAGTATCTTTTCGATAACGCTTCAATGTAAGCGCGTTCATGTTCCGAGGCTTTGGCGGCGAGCGCGAGAGCTTTCTGCACAGCCGCAGACGCCTCTCTGAGTTGCGGCGCGTCGGCCTGCAAGTTGTAGTTCGAGCCGAGCGCGAGCGCGATGCCCCACTGCGCCATCGCGAGTTGCGGATCGAGTTCGGCGGCGCGTCTGAACGAACGCACCGCTTCTTCATGGTTGAAGCCGTAAACGTAAGCTAACCCCTGATTGAAGAACTGTTGCGCCTCGTCGCTGGCGGTCGAGACCGGATGATGAGCCTCACCCATTCCGGGCATGAGTGTTGCCGGCTTCATCTCATTCGCGGAGTGATTATGTTGACCAAAGGTGATAGTGGGAACGACCAGCGCAAGGACGAGCATCAAGTATCTCATTTCAATTCTCCTGTAAATTCTCCTGCGACGGCTCGCGAGCCGTCAAAAAGTTCATCGACGGCTGAGGATTATCTACAAATGAGCGAGAAAGTCTTGTGGCGGCTCTGAAATTTTCCTGAAAGAGTTATGAAAGCCGTGACGGGCAATCTGCTCAAGCCATGATGGAAAGGCTCTTGGGCGCTCGGTGCAAACGGCTTCTTATGCGGTCAAGCGCAGCGCCTTATGGCGCGTCGTCAAAACACCGCGATTGCGTGTTCTTGTTGGCTCGGAACGGATCGAACACCCGCCCATTGATCACCAGATACACGCCTTCGGGCAGGGTCTGCGCCGCGATAAAGGCGCACCCGATGTTGAAGTGAGCATCCGTGTCTTTGAAACTCGCGGGCCGCATGGCGGCAGTCAGGACGATGACCTTGCCCGGAATCTCCGAGAGCGCTTGGCCGGTCAGGTGCAGCGTATCAGTGCCGTGCGTGATGACAATCCTCTCGGCCGGTTCGTCGGTTATCAATCGCCTGAGTTGTTCGCGATCCTCGTCGGTCATCTGCAAACTGTCTTTGCGGACGAATTCTTCGACCTCGAACGGGATTGTGACGTTCGCCTCTCTCAATACGTCGCCGACCTGAGACGGCCCAATCAGAAAATCGCTCGCGTGGAGATCGTATGTCTTATCGATTGATCCGCCGGTCGTAAAAATCTTAATTTTCCCGTGCCGTGTTTCCTGCATTAGTTTTCTTGAGCTTTAGCTGCATAACGCCCGGCATCATCCGCCGCGAGCACAACACTGCGACGGCCAAGTCTAGCGATGACAAGTTCGCTGATTCGCGGTCGGGTGCATGCCGTTCCTATGCAAAGTCAAGACTCAGTAGGCGACACTACCCCGCACCATGCTCACGGGCAGCCACAGTTCGGTCGTGCTGATGTTCCCCCGCGCTGAGTGGCTCATG
>JALZKK010000235.1 GCA_030859285.1 Acidobacteriota bacterium
GCGGGAGCGGCGGCGTTGTTGGAGTTGTTCGGGCGGCGCTTCGGTGACGACTTGGAGGTTGAAGAGCGAGCGGATCGTGAGCGTGTCGATGCGGTCGAGCATCGCTTGGAAGAGATTGAAGCTCTCCTTCTTATATTCAACAAGCGGGTCTTTCTGGCCGTAGCCGACGAGACCGATGCCTTGCTTCAAGTGGTCGATGGCGAGCAGGTGATCCTTCCATTGAGCGTCGATGATGTTGAGCATGATGATGCGCTCGTAAGTTCGCATCGCTTCGACGCCGACCTGCTGCTCTTTCTCGCTGTAACGCTCTTTGAGATTCTCCCAAACGATAGCCTGAACTTCTTCGGGCGTGGCATCCTCGAAATCGATGCTCTCGGCGTCAGGGTCGAAGCCGAAGGTGGCGAGCAGTTGGACTTTGTAGTTATCCACGTCCGGCTCGGCTCCCGGAGCGTTGAGATATTGCTGTGTCATGTCAGCGAGCAGATCGTGTGCGACGCCGGTTTCGCCCAGCAGGTACTCGCGCTGATCTGGCTGCTCCATCAACTGGCGGCGCAGGCCGTAGATCGTCTCGCGCTGCTTGTTCATCACGTCGTCGTATTGCAAGAGATGTTTACGTGATTCAAAGTTGCGCGCCTCGACCGATTTTTGCGCGGCCTCGATGCGTTTTGAGACCATCTTGGATTCGATGGCGACGCCTTCTTCCATGCCCAAACGTTGCATCAAGGCTTTGACTTTATCGCCCGCGAAAATTCTCATCAGATCGTCTTCGAGCGAGAGGAAGAAGCGCGACGAGCCGGGATCGCCTTGCCGCCCGGAGCGACCGCGCAACTGATTGTCGATGCGTCTGGATTCGTGCCGCTCTGTGCCGAGGATGTGCAGGCCGCCCGCTTGGACGACTTCCTGATGTTCGGCCTCGACGATTTTCTTGGCGCGCTGCAAGGCTTCGTCCCATTGCTCTTTAGTGGCTTCATCGGGATCGATCTCGTCGCGCTTCAAGTATTCGCGCGCCATGAACTCGGGGTTGCCGCCAAGTAAGATGTCCGTGCCGCGACCGGCCATGTTGGTGGCGATGGTGATCGCGCCTTTGCGTCCGGCTTGCGCGACGATCTCGGCCTCGCGCTCGTGGTGTTTGGCGTTCAAGACGAAGTGATAATTCGGGATGTCGCCGTTGCCGCCGTTCTCGCCGATGGGTAGCATTCCGCGCTCGTCGCGGTGCGGAATGCCGGCCTTCTGCAAGTTGCGCGAGATCAGTTCCGAGTTTTCGACCGATACCGTACCGACCAGCACGGGCGCGCCTTTCTGGTGATACTCGACGATCTCTTCGACAACCGCTTCCCATTTTTCAGGGAGCGTGCGGTAAATCACGTCCGACCCGTCCAGACGGATCATCGGGCGGTGCGTCGGAATGACGGCGACTTCGAGCTTGTATGTCCCGTCGAACTCTGCCGCTTCGGTCTCCGCCGTGCCGGTCATGCCGGCGAGTTTCTCATACAAACGGAAATAGTTTTGCAGCGTGATGGTGGCGAGCGTCTGATTCTCGCGCTCGATCTTGACACCCTCTTTGGCCTCGACCGCTTGGTGCAAACCATCCGACCAACGGCGGCCCGGCATCGTGCGCCCCGTGAACTCATCGACGATGATCACTTCGCCATCGCGCACGATGTATTGATGATCGTTCTTGTAAAGCGTGTGCGCCTTCAAAGCCTGCTCCACGCAATGCAGCATCTCCATATTCGACGGATCGTAGAGATTCCCGACGCCCAACAGACGCTCGGCGCGATCCACGCCGTCTTCTGTCAACACCGCTGTATGCTGCTTCTCATCGACAAGATAATCGCCCGTGATCACCTTTTTGCCGCTCGACTTATCGGTGTCTTCCGTGCCGCGCTTCAAGTGCGGGATGATCGCGTCGGCTTTGTAATACTTGTCGGTCGCCTCGTCCGACGCGCCAGAGATAATCAAGGGCGTGCGCGCTTCGTCGATCAAGATCGAATCGACCTCGTCCACGATGGCGTAGTAATGACCGTGCTGGACGCAGGTCGCCAAGTCGAACTTCATGTTATCGCGCAGATAGTCGAAACCGAACTCGTTGTTGGTCCCATACGTGATGTCCGCGCTGTAAGCGTCCTTGCGTTCCCAATCGTCCATGTCGTTCTGGATACAGCCGACGGTGAGACCCAAGAACGTGTAAATGCGCCCCATCCATTCGGCGTCGCGCGAGGCGAGGTAATCGTTGACGGTGACGATATGGACGCCCCGTCCCGTCAGCGCGTTTAGATACGCGGGCAGCGTGGCGACGAGCGTCTTACCTTCGCCGGTTCGCATCTCCGATATTTTGCCCTGATGGAGCGAGATGCCGCCGATCAGTTGCACGTCGAAGTGCCGCATCTCCGTCGTCCGCACCGAAGCCTCGCGCACCAACGCGAAGGCTTCCGGCAAAATCTCTTCGAGCGCTTCCCGCTCCAAACGCTTGCGCTCCTCCGCATCGCGCGCGTCTTTCACTGCTTCCGCGATTTGCGCCTTCAATTGCGTTGTCCGCTCGCGCATCTCCGCATCCGAGAGTTGTTTGACGGACTCTTCCAACTCGTTGATCTGCGCCACCGCCGGCATCAAGCTCTTGATGTAACGCTGGTTGCTGCTGCCGAAGACTTTGGTCAAAAATTTATCAAGCATGACTTCTTTAATCCTCACTGCTGAAACGAAGCGAACGCGGCGAGCGTGCCGCACATGGCGCACGTTAAGGCCAAAAAACCAACATGCGATTGTAAGTGAGCGAAAAGAATGGAGCAAGCGAGCCGCTTTTATCGCCGGCGCGCCCGTCCGCCGCGGCAGATCAAGGAAGTGAAAGGTGTTTGCGGAGCAGATTGCCCGCTCGTTCACGGGACATTTCGAGGCTCATCGCCAACCGCTTGCCGTTGGCCGAAAGCGTCATATTGTTCAAGACCACCGTCAATTCTTCGTCATGCGAGGAGCGGCGAGCTTGGGCTAATAGGCTCTCAATGTTTTGCGCGGACTGTG
Source organism: Acidobacteriota bacterium (assembly GCA_030859285.1). Lineage (GTDB taxonomy): Bacteria > Acidobacteriota > Blastocatellia > Pyrinomonadales > Pyrinomonadaceae > JACCRA01. Next base: position 3,019 of record JALZKK010000235.1, read on the forward strand.
TGGCGTGTAACTCTGAGGTGAAAGTTGCGACGATATTTGCGGCAGCGCGCTGCTCGTCCATCTTCAGGTTTACGCTTAAGCGCGGGAAACCTTCAAATACGCCGCTAATAGACAGCATGTTGACAAGTTCTTCAACCGGACTTTCCCATCTGCTATCGCCAGCATTGATGATCTCGTTAGTGTTGCCACGTTGGTTGAACGTTATATCTAACCGGCTAGGCTCAGGCTTATTGGCTACTATCTCCCGCCGAATGGTTTTGAGTCCTTGACTGAAGGAACTTTCAACCCGTTCAGACCGCATGGAGCGGAACGAAGCCTCACCCTCTGTTCCTTGAGCTAACTCCGCGCTAGTAGCTGTCTGCCCGGCTGCTATCGGCGCAAGCGTCGCGCACAACATGATTGAGCCGACGACGGCGCACAGGAAGACCTGCTGCCGCGCGGCGGCGTCTGACATGCGGAAAAATTTGGGTTGGGCCTGCACTTTCACCTTCGATGCTTGTCCCTCCGAGACGGCAAATGTACTGCTCGCTAACTCGCCGGGGCCGCCGGCAGTTGTTTCTTTAACATGTCGGTGGCTTGATCGCGCGGCATGTTGAAGCTGAGATTGATCTGCTTGCCTTCGGCGGAGATTTTCACGCCGTTGAAGATCGCCTCTTCTTCGCGCCCGGCCTTTTTCATGCGCGCGGCAGCGAGCAGGAGGCTGTAGCCGTTGGCGAACTGCGTCGCGCTGTCGGGCGACGCGACTTCCGTCATCACGCGGGCATCGACCGCCTGTTGATTAACCGTCACCGCCAATTTCAAATGCTTGGCGTCTTCCGGCAGCGCGCCCAGCACGCGGCTGGCGCTCAAGGCTTTGACGAGTTCCAAGACCAAGTCCCGAAGTTTCGGGTTGCTGGCCGACTCGCCGGTGATGTCCACGTTCGTGAGCGTCCCGTCAGACTGACGGTCGCCTTCCAGTGTCATTTCCAGCGTGCCGTCCAAGTCGATGTCGCCGGCATCCTTCATGGCTTTGGCCTTCTCCAGCCAATCTGTAAACGGCTTTTTATTGATCTGTGGAAACTTCTTGGCCCCGGCTTCTGCGGCCTGCTTCTCCAATTCAACTTCGATCTTTTGCTCCGGCGTCGGCGAAGCGTTCGCGCCAGCAGCGGTTTGAACACCCGTCGCTGGCTGGTTGTTCTGTGCAAGAGCTGCTTCCGGCGACGCTGTTGCCGCAGGCGTCGGCGTCGCGGTGGGCGAAGGCGAAGGCGCGGGCTTCGGCGTCGGCTTGATGATCGGCAGCGGCGTCGGCCTGACTTGGGCGATCAAGATCGGATCGTCAGGCGACGGCGGCGGCGGCAACGACGCTTCTAGAAACGCATCGCCGCCGGAGAAGTATCCGTCAGGGTATCTGAATTTACCGTCCGAGTTCGAGAACGTGAGCATTGTTGCCCGCTCGCCGATGACGGTCTCTTGATAAGCCTCATCGACGAAGGAAATGTTTGAGAGCGTGTTCGTGATCTGGAACGCCGCGCGCAGCGAAGGCACAAATATGATCAGCGACAGCAGGGCGAGGTGCAAAATCACCGAACCGCCGAGCAGCCGCAACAAACGCCGCCCGCGTGGCTCGACGCGATCTAGATCGAATTTCTCGAATAACTCCGCCATAATTTTTGCTCTCAACTGCGCCAGAACAGGACGAAAACTAAATTGTCTGCGCCGAAAATCCGCGTCAGTCTTTAGACGCTCCAGCCGCCCCGTTTGTTGCAGTTCCGGCTCATTAAAAACTTACCACTAACCGTAACGCTTTCACAAAGGGCTTGGGTTAAAATGCCTGCAATGCCACGTTTTAGAGATAAGAACAATCGCCAACGACGGGACCAAAATCGGCGGGGCGGTCGCGCGTCCGGCGAACGGCAGCCGGCGCGAAACGAAGGCCAGCCGCGCCGTCAGAGTGCAAGCAGCGGCGATGTGATCGGGCAGGCGGCTGAGCGTGCGGCGCGTTCGCGCCCGGTGCGGCGGCTGCTCGAAGGCATCGGTGCGCCGGTGAGTGCGCCGTTTAAGGCCGATCCGTTTCAACTCGAAGCGCTCGCCGCCGTTGAACGTGAAGACGTGTTAGTGACAGCGCCGACTGGGAGCGGCAAAACTTGGATCGCGCGCGAGGAGATCAGGCGTCTGCTCGCCGCAGGCCGGCGCGCTTGGTACACCAGCCCGTTGAAGGCGTTGACCAATTCCAAATATCAAGAATTCACCGCAGCGTTTGGGGCGGAGCAGGTCGGGATTCTGACGGGCGACCGGAAGGAGAAGCCGGACGCGCCGCTCATTGTGGGGACCACTGAGGTTTATCGTAATCAATTGTTCGACGCGCTGCGCGAGGGCAGAGAGTTGCGCGCCGATCTGGTCGTGATGGACGAAGCGCATTATCTGGCCGACGAGGAGCGCGGGCACGTGTGGGAGGAGGCGATCATTCTGACGCCGCCGCGCGTGCGCTTGTTGATGTTGTCGGCGACGGTGGGGCGCGCGGGCGAGTTCGCTCGGTGGGTCGAGGAAGTGCGCGGCGTACGTTGCGGCGTGGTGGCGCGTCCGGGTGCGCGGCCCGTGCCGCTCAGGGCAGTCTTTCTCTTTCCCGAAGGGCAACTCGCGCCGCTGTTTGACGACGCAGGGCGGTTCAATCTGGAGATCGCGAGTTACCTGCAACGCGCGCAGCAGCCGCGCCATCAATCGTCGTCGCGTTGGGGCGGCGAGCGAAGGGACCAACGCTCGGCCTCGAAGATGAATATGCCGGAGATGCCGCCCGCGTCGTTGCTCGCGGCGCTGGACGCTTACGACTTGCTGCCCGCGATCATTTTCTTGCCGACACGGAGGCGTTGTGATGAAGCGGCGGTGGAAGCATCTGTGGGGCGTCGCGGCGGCGAAGCGGAGCGCCGGGAGCGGCGGCGCGGATTGATGCAAGCGTTCGTTGAGCAGCATCCAGAGATCAAAAAGCATAAGCATTGGGAAACGCTCGTGCGCGGCGGCGTGGCGTCGCATCACGCGGGGCATTTGCCGGCTTGGAAACTTGCCATCGAAGAATTGATGTCCGCCGGATTGCTCGACGCGATCTTTGCGACGATGACAGTCGCGGCGGGCGTGGACTTTCCCGCGCGCACAGTCGTCTTGACCAACACGGACGCGCGCACCGGCAGGGGTTGGCGCACACTCTCCGTCTCGGAAGTGCAGCAGATGACGGGACGCGCGGGACGGCGCGGGCGTGATCGCGTCGGCTTCGTCGTCGCTGCGCCCGGCACGCATCAAGACCCGCAATGTCTGGCCGCGCTACTGCACGGCGACCCCGAACCTTTGGAGAGTCAGTTTCGCGCGACTTACACGACGCTGCTGAATCTGCTCGACGCTTACGGCGACTTCGTGCATGTCCGCGAGATCGCCGAACGCTCTTTCGCGCACCGCGACACGTTGGAGCGCATCGCGCGGCTCGAACGTGAGCGCGACGGCGCGGAGCGGTACATCAAGCAGCGTTTCACAGAAGCGAATTGCCCGCTGCCAATCGCAGCGGCGCGCGGGCTTGAACGCCTGTCGAGTGTGCGGCAACGCTTGTGGAGCAACGCGCCGCAGACGCGCGTCGAAGTTCTGTTGAATTGGCTCGATGAATCAATCGTGCCGGGCCGCGTCGTCGGAATCGGGCGGAGCGGGAAACGGCTCGTCTTCGTGACGGGGCGGCGCGGCGGTGATGCGGTCGGCGTGCGTGAAGACGGACGGCGCGCGTCTTTGAATCTTGAGCGCATCGGCAGAGTTTATGAACAGATTTATCCGCTCAACGAAGACGCGCGCGATGAGGCGTTCGCAGACGTTCACGCGGGCCGCGCCGTCTTGCTGCGCGAGCCGCGCTTGCGCGAAGCGCGTTCGGAGTCGGATGAGGCCGTCGCTATTGTGAATGACTTGATCGAACAGTTGGCGGCTGACGTTGGTCCCCTCGACGAAGCGGCGCGGAAAAGTTGCGAGGAAGCGCTATGGGCGGTCTTGAAAGAAGCGGAAGCGGCGGAGCGCGCCGAACGAAGAATCGAAGTTCTCCGGGCCGAAGTGTGGGAGCCTTTCGAGCGGCGCGCACGCGTGCTGGCGCACTTCGGCTACTTGGATTATGCAACAGAGCGCGTCACCGCGCGCGGGCGTTGGCTCGCGGACTTGCGGCTGGATCGACCGCTCCTCGTCGGCGAAATGATCGAGCGCGGCTTATTCGCCAAACTCGATCCGCCACGCGCCGCCGGATTGCTCGCCGCGCTTGCAGCGGATGCCGAGCGCGATTATGGCGAGTTGGAATTGGACGACGCGCTCGTGCAAACGCTCACGCGCTTCGAGGGGATCGCTTACGATGTGGCGAGCGCCGAATGGAAGGAAGAGCTTGAACCCGCGCCTGAGATCAACTTCTCGGCGGCGGGCGCGGCTGCGCGCTGGGCCGCCGGCATAAAGTGGGAAGAGTTGGTCACGAAGACCCGCGCCGAAGAAGGCGATCTCTTCCGTATGCTCTCGCGCACCGGCGAATCGCTCTTGCAAATCAGCAATCTCCGCGACATGCACGCGGCGGCAGCCGACACCGCGCGCCGCGCGGCGGCAGCGATTTTGCGAGAGCCAGTGCGGACGAATGACTGAATCGGCACATCCGAGATTGGGATAGATGATTTGCACCACAGAGCCACGGAGCAGATGAAGAGGATGAGAGCAGCTTACTGGTCTGAGTAATCTGGTTTTCTCTGTGCCGCCGTGTCTCTGTGGTGAGTTGTCCTATGACAGTCGCACAAGTTCCGATTTAGTAAAACGCTTCTCACGGCTGTTCACTTTTGCCTTCGCAAAGGTCTTGAATCGCCGATCTCTTTGGCGTAGTATCGCCTCAGTCGTCAAACGGTTCCGGCAGCGCACCTCTGAATTGGCCTCGCGCGCTGCCCTGCATTCATTGGCGCAGTTTCGCCCTCCCGCGCGCGGAGGGTGAGAAAGTCTCCCGCACATGCTCGGCCAAACCGTCTCGCATTACCGCATTCTGAAAAAACTCGGCGAAGGCGGGATGGGCGTCGTCTATGAGGCGGAAGATTTGCTGTTGGGGCGGCATGTCGCGATCAAGTTTCTCACCGACGCGCGGCGCGAGCCGCAGTTCCGCGCTCGTTTCCTGCGCGAAGCCCGCGCCGCTTCCACTCTGAGCCATTCACATATCGCCGTCATTTATGATTATGGCGAGGCGCGAGAGGGCGATCCGTTCATCGTCATGGAACTGGTCAACGGTCAGTCGCTCGCCGATCTGCTGTGCGCGGGAACGCCCTTGCCCATCGCGCGCGCCGTCGAGATCGCGGAGCAGGTCGCGGAGGCTCTGGCCGAAGCGCACCGGCACGGCGTCGTGCATCGGGACATCAAACCGTCGAATATCATCATCGGGGAGGACGGCGAAGTGAAAGTCCTCGACTTCGGTCTGGCGAAGCAGTTGAAACCGGAAGCGATACCGGCGGCGGGGCTAGATTCGCCGACGCTCTTGGACGCGCACACCGCGTCGAACGTCATCATCGGGACGCCGATGTACCTTTCGCCGGAACAGGCGTTGGCCCGCCCCGTTGACGGGCGCAGCGATCTCTTCGCGCTCGGCGCGGTGCTTTACGAATGCCTGACGGGTCGCCCGGCTTTTCAAGGCGCGACCGTCGTCGAAATCTGCGCCCAAGTCCTGCACGTCGATCCGCCGCCGCCTTCGCAAACAAACGCGCGCATCTCACCCGAACTGGACGAGATCGTTCTCAAAGTTCTCGCCAAGCAGCCCGCCGCGCGGCAACAAACGGCGGAAGAATTTCTCGCTGATCTCCGCGCCGCCGCACATAATTTATCGCAAGCCAACGAGCGCGCGAATACTCTGACACTCTCCGGCTTCTACACCGCCGCGCGCTCCGGTGCATATAACATTCGCCGCGCCCATTGGCGACAGCCGCGTTTCTTCATCCCGCTGTTGCTGGCGCTCGTCGTCGCCGGAGCGTTGGCGTGGCGCGTCGCGCCCGCCGGGTGGTTGAACGGTCGCGCCGCGCCGGTGGTATTGCCCGAAGCTCTGAGCTGGTACGAGCGTGGGACCAGTGCTTTGCGCGACGGTTCATATTTTCAAGCCAGCAAGATGTTAGAGCAGGCCGTCAGCGCCGACGACGAGTTTGCCCTCGCGCACGCTCGATTAGCTGAAGCGTTGATGGAACTGGATTACACGGATCGGGCGCGCGACTCGATCTTGCGCGCCGAATCGCTTAGTCACGAACAGCCGGAACAGCCACAAGTAAATAAGCTCTACTTCACCGCCGTTAATGCTACCGCCCGCCGCGACTTTCCCAGCGCCATCAAAGCCTATGCCGAACTTGTTCGCCTCCGTCCGCAAGAGCCGCAAGCCCATGCTGATCTCGGTCGTGGTTATGAAAAAAACGACGAGATCGACAAAGCTATCAAGAGCTACACACAGGCCACGCAGATCAATAATCAACTTGCTTTCACATATCTCCGGCTCGGCGTTCTTTATGGACGCAAGCAAGAATTAGCCAGTGCCGGACCCGTCTTCGACCGCGCCCAAGAGATTAACCGCGCGCTCGGTAATTACGAGGGAATCGCTGAATGCTATTACCAGCGGGGTGCGTTAGCGAACAAGCTCGGCAAGTACATGGAAGCCAGAGAACACTTACAGCGTGCCCTCGAGACTAGCAAGACCACTGATAATTTGTATCAACGCATCAATGCGCTCCTCGAATTGAGCTACGCTAATTTGAATGAAGGCAATCCAGCGCAGGCGCGGCAATACGCGACAGAAGGGATGGAAGCGGCGCAGGCCAATCAGATGGAGAGCCTGATCCCGCGCGCCCTCATCGCTCTCGGCAATAGCTACTTCCTCGATGGAGAATCGAGTAAAGCCGAAGAGCATTACCAGAAGGCCATCACCACCGCGCAGCGCTACGGAAGCCGTCGCAATGAGGCGACGGCGCGCATAGCGCTTGGTAGTTTACGAAACAGTCAGGGCAAGCCTGACCATGTTATACGTGAGGTCGAACCGGCGCTCGCCTTTTTCCAGCAGCACAGTTACCGCCAAGACGCGATGCGGGCGCAGTTACTACTGGGTCGCGCGGCGCGGCAGCAAGGCAATTATGTGGCGGCCCTCAAAGCCTTTGAAGCGTTGCTTCAATTGTCTCAGCAGTTGGGCGACCTTAATCAAATGTCCGCCTCGCACGAGGGACTGGGCAGGACTTACTTGCAGCAAGAGCGTTATACGGAAGCTCTAACGCAATTTGAGGAGAGCTTACGCATCAGCCGAGTCAGAGGCGATCAGATTGGCGAGGGATTCGGCCTGATGCAGATTGGCAGCACGCTCTGGCGGCTTGGTCGTTACACGGAATCACGCCCTCAACTCGAAGCCGCGCTGGCGCTGGCAACTCGGCCCGGCGGTTATAAAAAACTGCTTGCCGAAATACACCAACAACGAGCCGAGATGGCTTTGAGCCAACGGCTCTTTCCCGACGCGCTCTCCGCAGGCGCTCAGGCGCTTGCACTGACAAACGCGGACGATGCCGATTCGCTGATACAAATCAAGTCGGTTCTGAGCCGCGCGCGCACGGCCACCGGCTCGCGTCAAATGGGCGAGCGTTTGGCGGCGGAAGTCGTCAGCTTGGCCGAGACTCTCAAGCGTCCGCCCCTGCTGGCAAAAGCGCGGCAACTGTTTGCGGAAGCAATGCTCGACAGTGACGCATCCCGCGCACTCCAAGCGGCGCGTGAAGCGCAAGCCGAGTTTGCCCGCGCCGGACAGCAAGAGTCGGAATGGCGCGCTTGGCGCACAATCTCCGCCGCCGCGCGCCGCGCCGGAGATCAAACGCTCTCTCTTGATGCCGCCGCTAACGCCGAGCGCCTGCTCGCAGGACTCGAAGGGCGCTGGGGGACCGAAATCTACGGTCGTTATCTTACCCGTCCCGACGTGGCGGCAGCGCGCTAACAGATCGAACACAAGGGCGGTCAGAATTTAGCTCTATCCTCAACATCCACAAACGAAGGAGCGACCCCGAACAATGACACAATGCCAATCAGACAGTCGAAACCTGTGCGGACAACTGCGCCGAATTCTCTTGCTCATGCCGCTGTTCGCCGCCTGCGCGTTCAGCGCCGCTTGCTCCGGCCCGAAAAATAACAATTACAACAACCAACCCAGCCCGACTCCGAGTGCCAGCCAGACACCGGAGCCTTCGCCGACCGCGCGGTACGACTTCATGTTCCTTGAAAACGGTGAGCGTCCTATCATCGTCAGTGGCGGCTCGGTCGATATTGATTTCAACCATGATTATTTCGTTCGAGATCCAAGTATGACGAACAAATTCGTTTGTTCAGGGTGTAAGATCGATAAGTACGAGATGAGAGAAGAAGAGGAGGCGTCTGAAGACGGGGCTGTCGTCGAATATCGAGCGGGGCCTGATCCGGCCACAACCGCCATTAGCATTAAAGCTAAACACGGTAGCACCAACCAAAACATTGAAGTTAGGGACGTCGCCAGCAACGTGGAAATGACCTTCACTACAACCTCGGCAGGGTACAACCCCCGTCCGTACAGTTCTCGAAGGCATTTCAGCAAAAAGTTTAAAGTCCGGCAGGTTTTTATTAACGGCAGCGAGACGGCGTGTAAAGAGGGCGGCAGTAGCGCAGACTGCGGGAAGTACGTCAAAAGTAACAAGAAGTACACTATTTTGGTCCTAGTGAAAAAACGCTAACCGGGAGAAAACCTCCACTAAGCTGTGAAGCGGGGCTGGAGGAAAAAAGTTCCAGCCCGGCCTTCATAGTCAATGCTTGCAAGCGCGGCTGCAAAAAGCGCGGCTCGAATACGAAGCGTTCGAGACGAGCGCTTATGACGTTCGAGATGGCGAACGAAGGATAACCACACCCAGAAGAGGGCAATGGCATTAAGTTAAGGAGGCTCGCTTGCTGGGAGCGCAGGCATCCTGCCTGCCACAGCGTGCTGGCACGCTTCACCAGCGTGATTATTCGTCAGCTCGCCTGAATTCGCCACTTTGTTTTCGCGCTGCGCGCTCATGGCAGGTAGGATGCCTGCGCTCCCAGCACTAACTTAATGCCATTGCCAGAAGAGGGGGGCGGGACACGCCCTCCGAAGGAAAACTAAATCATGGCCTTAACTGAAAAACTGTATAACAAAATGGCCGAGCGCTACGGCCACGATGCAAGCTGGGCGCTCTGGAATGATGCCCACCCAGTGGACACCCGGATCATCTCCGAAAGCCTTCACGAACTCCACACCCGCGTGGTGATGGTCGGCCTTAACATCTCCGACACGATCCCCGGCACGTGGTTGAATTTCCGCGACGGGGATAAACCCGCCCGACTCCGGCGGATGTTCAACCACAGCAACTATCGGGGGGCGTACATGACCGACTTGATTAAGGGAGTGATCGCCGGGGATTCGCGTGAAATAAAGCGGCGGGTGAAGTCTGGCGGGAGTGACAGGATTGACATGGGCCAACACATCGCCGCCTTTCGTGAAGAGATGAATCTATTGGGCGTCGAGCGCAATGCTCTCTTCATTCTCTTTGGCAACGACGTGACGCATCTTTTTGAGGACTCCGACCTCAACGACTTGTTCCCCAACCATGTCACCTGTTGGCACTATTCTTTCCGCTACAAAAATGATGCGGTCTGGCATCAACGAGTGTTGAGTGATTTGGAAGATCACTACTGCACGTCCAAAGGTGAGTACCACACCCCACCGCTTCACCCCAGCCCGCCGGCCTCTCGCGTGAAACTTATCAAGGGGCAATTCCGGCGTGATCGAGACACTTGCTATTGACAGCCCCCACATTCGGGCGTGCGAGACAGCACGCGGGCGCGTCGGCGAGGGCGAGGGCGTCATCGGTTTGACGTGGGCGCTCTGAGATGGTCCTGATTTGAGAAACACGAGTGTTGCTTCGATAATGAGGCAACCATGAAAGAGCCAGCAACGAATCCGAACCGGCGCAAGTTCGATGATGACTTCAAGCAGCACGCCTTGAAAATGATTGAGAACGGACAGAGCGTGCGTTCGGTCGCGCAAGGCTTGGGCGTGAGCGAGAACCTGCTGCATAAGTGGAAGCAGTCGCGACACGCCAACCGCTCGGACCTCGAAACGGAGAAGGCCGACCTGCGCGCACGCTTGCGCCAGGTCGAGGTTGAGCGCGACAGCTAAAAAAAAGCCTTGAGCATTTTCTCCCGGCAGAGTTGAAGGGGCGATGCAGTTTTATTCGGCAGAGCGCCGCTGAGTTTCCGGTCCGGCACTTGTGTCGAGTCTTGGCTGTCAGTCCGGTCTCGTATTATCGCTCTTTGAAAACGGTCGCGCCGCCTGATGTCGCAGTGGCTCAAGCGGTGAGCGCCGCATTCCTCAGACATTCGCGGCGATATGGCTCGCGGCGGATACACGCCGAGTTGCAAGCGGAAGGTTTTGCCATCGGTCGTCATCGAATCAGAAGATTGATGAAAGAGCAAGGATTGAAAGCCATCCAACCACGCTCGTTTGTGCCGCGCACGACTTATTCGCGGCACAGCTTGGGCTATGCGGAGAATCTGCTGCTGGAGTTGCCGCCCGCCAAGCCGAACGAGGTGTTGGCAGGTGACATCATTTACTTACCGTTACAAGACGGCGGCTTTGCCTATCTGGCGACATGGACCGACCTGTTTTCGCGGCTCGTGGTCGGGTGGGAAGTCTTGGCACACATGCAAGAGGCTTTGATCATCACAGCCTTTGCGAAGGCATGGCGCAGAAGGGTGAAACTGGCGGGAGCGATTGTCCATTCAGATAGAGGTGGACAATACGCCTCTGGGAAGTTTCGCCAGTTGTTGCAGCAAGCCGGCTGCCGTCAATCGATGAGTCGTGCGGGTGAAAGTTACGATAACGCCTATGCCGAGAGTTTGTTTTCGCGTTACAAAGCCGAGTTGTTAGAAGGCGGAGCGTTTGCCGATGTAGAAGAAGCGCGGATGGAGACGTTCAATTACATCGAAGGCTACTACAATCGCATCCGCTGCCACTCCAGCTTGGGCTATGTGAGTCCAGAAGAATACGAGCGGAAGTTCGTCGCAGAAAGAGACAGAACGTTAGGCGAAGTTCTTGACAAGAAAAAAGTGAAAGGGATAAAAGCGGAGCAACTCTTGTGTAACACTTTTTAGGACCACCTCACTCTTCGTCGCCGGCAGGCGGGCCATCCCTCAACAAAAACGGCAAATCGTCGCGCGGACATTGTATCTTCTCTCTGGCATCTCCGTCAGGTTTTTAGCCTGCTTGCAAAAGCCAGTCGATTGATGCGACAAGTATTTCAGAGGAACAAAGGTGATGACTGACAAGCGAGTAACAGTAAGCGACTATGTGTTTGACGAGCGGCTGGCGACTGCCGCCACGCCGCCGTCACGTTGGTACACCGATCCGAGCATCCTCGAACAAGAAAAAACGAAAGTCTTCGCGCGGACGTGGCAGTTGGCCGGGCGCGTCGAGCAGGTCGCGCAGCCGGGCGATTATTTCACCGCGCAGATCGCCGATGAGCCGATCATCGTCGTGTGCGGCGCGGATGGACAGGTGCGCGCTCTCTCAAACGTCTGCCGTCATCGCGCCGGGCCGGTGGCGGACGGCGCAGGCACGCGGCGGCAGTTTAAGTGTGGGTATCACGGTTGGACTTACGCGCTCGACGGGCGGCTTGTGGGGACGCCGGAGTTTGCGGGCGTTGAGTGTTGGAGCAAAGAAGCGAACGGCCTGCCGGAGTTTGAGGTTGAGACGTGGGGCGGGCTGGTCTTCGTGAAGATTGACAGTGGGGAACCAACGCTCGCCGAGATGCTCGAAGATTTACCGTCGCGGGCGACGGTGGCGCGCGAGTCGGAGCGCATGAAACTCGCCGCCCGCAAGGATTGGTTCATTGATTGCAACTGGAAAGTCTATGTCGATAACTATCTCGAAGGCTATCACATTCCCGTCGTGCATCCTTCACTCAACCGCGAATTGGATTATAGCCGCTACCGCACCGAGACCGCCGCGTATTACTCGCTCCAGCATTCGCCGATCAAGCGTGCCGAACGTTTGCGCGTGGACGAGACGGCGGCGCAAAACGAAGCGCAGTTTTTTTGGGTCTTCCCGAATCTGATGTTGAACGTCTATCCCGATAACTATTCGACCAACCTGATCATCCCGCTTGGGCCAGAGCGCACGCTGACCGTCTTCGATTGGTTCTTCCATGAACCGGAGCGCGACGATGTGCAAGAGAAACTTGCGCGCACCATCGAGTTCAGCGACGAGATTCAACTTGAAGACATCCGCATCTGCGAGGCCGTGCAACGCGGCCTGCGCTCGCGCACCTACGAGCGCGGGCGCTACTCCGTCAAGCGCGAGAACGGCACGCATCACTTCCACGGCTTGCTGGCGGAATTTCTGGCGCGCGAGTAAAAGATCATGGCTCGTTAGTCTTCACTTCATCAGGAAAAGATCACGTCTCGCTGGGAGCGCGGACGTCTCGTCCGCAGTGAGCGCGAGAGCGCGAATAATGCTTGAGCGAGGGCGGAAGTCGGTTAGCCCGCCTGCGGCGAGCTTGGCGGACGAGACGTCCGCGCTCCCAGCGAGACGTGACGATTGGAACTTATGGTGAGTGGTAATTTCACCTGTAGGAAGTAACAGGCCGGTGGCGTTCGCGTCTCTCGGAGAGATTGATCTGCGAAGTCGTGCGGAGTAAGATGCCTCAAAATTTTCCGGGCTGTGGCAATGAGACCGGACGGGAAAGTACGAGCAAGTCAGATGAAAGCCTACCCACACATGATACGAGCGTAGCGTAGAGCAGTCAGCTCTCGCGCACACTCTCACCCATGATTGTCATCTTCGCCGCAACTTTGGCGGGGAACTTATCCCCGTGCGTGGCGTAAAAACAAATTCGCTTTTGCACAAAATTTTCATCGCTCTCTCGCGGATACTGTGTGTATCCATGCGCGGCTGTGGACTGAGGGTCAACAAACGTTATGAGTCAGATACCTGAAGAAGTGCGTGAGACGAGCGCCGCGCCTGAAGCAGTGACGCCGCGCAGTGGGATCGCGCGCGCGTGGAGCGTCGTCCGCGAGTCGGTTGGCGGTTCGCAGCAGGATTTTACGGAGGGCGGCATCAGTCGCGCTATCGTAGTGCTGGCGATCCCGATGGTGTTGGAGATGCTGATGGAGTCGCTGTTCGGCATCGTCAACGTTTTTTGGGTCGCGGGTCTCGGCGAGGATGCGACGGCGACCGTCGGACTGACCGAGTCGATGCTGGCGCTCGTCTTCGGCGTCGCGCTCGGTTTGAGCATGGCGACGACGGCGATGGTGGCGCGGCGCATCGGCGAGAAAGACGCGGCGGGCGCAGGTGCGGCAGCAGTGCAGGCGATCTGGCTCGGCACGCTCGTTTCCGTCCCGATTGGCGTGGCCGGCATTTTCTTCGCGCCGCAGCTTTTGGGTTTGATGGGTGGGTCGCCTGAAGTGATCGCAGCCGGCACGGGCTACAATCAGATCATCATCGGCGGCAATATCGTGATCATGATGTTGTTCCTGCTCAACGGCATTTTTCGCGGGGCGGGTGATGCGGCGCTGGCGATGCGCGCGCTGTGGCTGGCAAACGTGGTCAACATCATTCTTGATCCGTTCCTCATCTTCGGTTGGGGGCCATTCCCGGAATTGGGTGTGACGGGTTCGGCCATTGCGACGACCATCGGGCGCGGAACGGGCGTCGTCTTTCAACTGTGGATACTCTTGAGCGGGCGCAGTCGCGTGCGGGTCGGGCGCGAACAGTTGCGGATCGACACGGGCGTGATGTGGCGGCTGGCGCGGCTCTCGCTGGGCGGCGTCTTTCAATTCCTCGTGGCGACGGCGAGTTGGGTCGCGCTCGTGCGAATCGTCGCCATCTTCGGGACAGCGGCGGTCGCGGGCTATACGATTGCTTTGCGGATCATCGTCTTTGCGATCCTGCCTTCGTGGGGCATGGCAAACGCGGCGGCGACGCTCGTCGGGCAAAATCTCGGCGCGCAAAAGCCCGAACGGGCCGAGCGTTCGGTGTGGCTGGCGGGCTTCGCCAACATGCTCTTTCTGGGTACGGTGGCAATCGTCTTCATCATCTTCGCCGAAGAATTAATCGGCATCTTCACAGAGGAGCCAGCGGTCGTGCCTTACGGCGTCGCGTGCCTGCGCTATGTTAGTTACGGCTACGTCTTTTACGCTTATGGGATGGTGATGGTGCAAGCCTTCAACGGCGCGGGCGATACTTACACGCCGACCGTCATCAACCTCATTTGCTACTGGCTCTTCCAAATTCCGCTCGCCTACGCGCTCTCGATTTATTTCGGCCTCGGCGCGCACGGCGTCTTTCTCTCGATCACGATTGCCGAATCGCTGATCGCCGTCGTCGCAGTGTTGATGTTCAGGCGGGGACGTTGGAAGCAACAACAGGTGTGAAGAAAGGGATGAGGGATGAGGGCGGAGGGATGAATCAGAAACGGTCTTTCTTCATCCCTCCGCCCTCATCCCTCATCCCTGCTGTTCCGTCCATTCCTTAATCACGCGTGTCAATTCTTCAAGCTGTTGATCAAAGAAGTGTCCGGCCCCGGCGATCACTTCGATGCGGGCGTGTGCTGCGGGCGGGAGCGTGGCGGCGATCTCGCGTAGGCGCTGCACATCGCTGACCTCATCGTGTTCGCCGTGAACAAAGAGAGTGGGCTTGCGGCACTCGCGTAAGAAATCGAAGTCGTAAGCTTCCATGTTGATCGGCGTGCCGATGCCGATCAGTCTGGACACGCGCGCGTCTGCGATGCCGACTTCCAATCCGACGCGCGCGCCGAAGGAGAAGCCGGCGAGGAGGACGGGCGAGTTGGAATAAGCGTTCGTTAAATAGTCGAGCGCGGTGCGCGCGTCTTCCTGTTCGCCGCCGCGTGCGTGGTCGTGCGCGCCGGTGCTGTGGCCGACGCCGCGAAAGTTGATGCGGAGTGTAATGAATCCCGCTTCGTTCAAGCCGCGCGCGGCGCGAAAGACCACTTTGTTGTGCATCGTGCCGCCGTGCAGCGGATGCGGGTGCAGGACGAGCGCTACGCCTTGCGGCGACACGGATCCGCCGTGCGGCTCTTTGATGATCGTTTCGAGTTGGCCGTGCGGCGCGGGGATCAAGAGATTGCCCACCGGATACACTTCGGAGAAGACCTCGCTGGCGGAAATTTAGCGAGACAGGATTAACAGGACGAGCAGGATTATTCAAGCAGGGCCACGCAGCGATTAAACTTTAGCTTGTCTATTCGGCTAAACCTGTTTCGTCATCTCCGGTCTGCCGGGTGCGCCCGCTCCTCGGGAGCGTCCCGCCATTATCTTGACTATCTACGACTTGAACGAGTAGCTTTCCTAAGACGTTTGATAGTTGTCATTTCACGATCAGTTCGTGAGCTATAGTTCGAGTTGCGCGTGTGCGCTTTCCTTCTCCGGTTTCCTCGTGCCGGAGAC
>JALZKK010000240.1 GCA_030859285.1 Acidobacteriota bacterium
TTCTCCGCTTCTGCGGATCGGCCTCGATTCGCGGCGGCGAGCCGCGCAAGAGTTGCTTGCTCCGTAAAGCTGCCACGACGATCAGCCGGAACCGCGAATCGATTCCCGGCCACTCGTCCTCGTCACCGCCGCTGCTCCAGCCATTGCTGGCAACCTGATCCGTTTTTTGCATAAGACTTTTCTAACTTTCTTTGGTTGACGCTGAAAAAGGCGCGCATCGCTGCGGCCCGGACACTCTCGCGACTACTCAATTAAACTCGCCATCCGATTCTTTGAGCCTTGAACCTACACCCGCGCCCAGCCCGTACCCGCGCATGTCAGGCACGCATTGGTAACGTTACGTTTGCCCCCGCCCGCGCATTGCGGACACTGCTGCGCCGGCTGTGGGACCGAGACATGTCCCTTCCCGCCACAGACCAGACACGACATGCTATAGCCCAACGAGACAGCCCGCTTGCCCGTTCCCACGCACCACGCACACGTCGCCGGCGCATAACTTCTCTGCGTACGAATCATCTTTCACCGTCCTTCACGAAATAAAGAAAGAGAAGTGAGCGGAGAGACATTCTGCGGTCAGTGACTCGCGCCCGACGAATTAACGAACCGAGAAGTAGATTATCGATTGAGTTGTAGCGTATTGGGAATACCGGCATCAGCAGTCTCCTGAGTAGGCGCGTTGGAAAAACAACAGACGGCACAAGGAGAAATGCAGCGCGCAAATCCTGATGTCGAGAGTGGATTTTCTAAAGAACAGTTAATGACTGACGAGAAGAGTGTAACACACATCGCGAGACGCGGCGGGCTGAGAGGCGACGAAGAAGCGCCGGAGACTTCAACCCGGAAAGATGATCACGTTTCTCTAAGGAATAAAAACAAAATAATTAGCCACCGAGGTCACAGAGGAGTAAATAGAAAGCGTCCGCCCGGTTCGTCATTATTCTCTGTGACCTCTGTGATCTCTGTGGCTAAATTGATGAGGTATTTTAACTTTAACCTTGAGTTACCGTATGACTTTCCAGATCAATCCGAGCCGCGCCAGCAAGCGAATGGCATAGCCTGAGATGTCCACTTCATACCACCGCCAGCCGTGGAGAGCCGAAGCGGGACGGGCATGATGATTGTTATGCCAACCTTCGCCGAGAGTCAGCAGCCCCAGCCACCAGACATTGCGACTGTCATCGCGCGTCGCATTGGGGCGGCTTCCCCAGATATGACAGACACTGTTGATGCACCACGTCAGATGCCACAGACACAAAGTTCGCAGCACCGTCCCCCACAGCACACCGCGCCAGCCCGCAATGGCGTAACAAAAAATTCCTGTCAGCGCCCACGGCAGCGTAAATAAAATTCCCTGATCCAACACGCGCATCCAGCGGTCGTTACCCGAAACATCGGGCGCAAGCTCGCGATAGTCGCTTCCGTCTTCCGCGTCCAAGCGCATGATCCAGCCCATATGTGCGTGAAAGAAACCCATCAAGGGCGTGTGCGGGTCGCCCTCCTTATCGGTCAGCCGGTGATGCCGCCGATGAATCACCGTCCAACGCGCCGGCCCGCCCTGCAACGCCGCCGCACCGGCCCATGCCAGCACGCGCCGCAACCAGCGATGGCACATAAAGCCCCGATGCGTGAGCAGACGGTGATAGCCGATTCCGATGGCGAAAGTCGTTATGAGATACAGACTCAGAAAAAGGACTAGATCAATCGGGCGCGGCCAGAACCAGAAACCGAGCAGCCCGCAGGCGTGTAAACTCACGACAAGAAAGCTCTGAATCCAATTGAGGCGAGGCAAGTAACGGGCAGGCGATTCGAGAACGTGCGTGGCGATATGTTCTTTGGACAAAGACTTTTCCCTTAGCTGTTTTAATTAACTGACAGCCCTACTATACACGCGCCAATCACAAAAATTAACTCGACCGGATTTATGATGATTCATAAAAGCTCAAAGCCGAGTCGCCTTGTTTGAGAATGCGCCAGCGACGAATATGTCCGAGCGTCTCTTTCAGGTTGTTCTTGTGGTGATGCTCGACGATGAGAATGCCGCCGGCTCGCAAAAGATTCACGGCGTGCGCGCCGACCGTTTCCAGCGCGGGCAAGTAATCAACCGCGTAAGGCGGATCGAAAAAGATGATGTCCCATCCTTCGCTTTCTCGCGTGACGGCACGCCGCAAGAATTCGGCGGCTGCGCTCATCACGACTTCGGTCCGGTCTTCCGGCACGCCACACAGATCGAGATTCGCTTCGACCAGCCCGCACATTTTCCGCGAGCGATCCACGAACGTAACGAAGGCCGCCCCACGCGACACCGCCTCAATCCCGACAGCCCCCGAACCGGCACACAGATCAAGAAAACGCGCGCCTTCGATGTGCGGCGCAATGACGTTAAAGAGCGTCTCACGCAAACGATCCGAAGTCGGACGAATCCCCAACGACGGCGGGCTTTTCAACACGCGCCCACGATATTGTCCGGCGATGATTCGCATAGATAGTTCAAGGTTCAAAGTTCAAAGTTCAAAGTCTAAAGCGCAGAGTTCAAGGCCGCAAATCGGTGATGCCTTTGAACTTTGAACTTTGAACTTTGAACTAGCCGACAACGGCGAGGCCGAAGCGTGCGTCGGCACGGACGCGCTCGATGAGGGCGGAAGTCTCGCGGGTGCGACGGCGGTCGGTGAGATAGTAGTCGGCTTCGCGGCGGGCTTCTTCGAGGAAACGAATGTCGCGGACGAGATTGCCGACGCGGAAGGTGGGGACGCCGGATTGTCTGGTCCCCATCACTTCGCCGGGGCCGCGAATCTCCAAATCTTTTTCGGCGATGCGGAAGCCATCGCTCGTCTCTTCCATGATGCCGAGTCGTTGTTTGGCGACGAAGGTCTGCTTATCTGAAGCGAGCAGGACACAGAAGCTCTGCGCCGCGCCGCGACCGACGCGCCCGCGTAGTTGATGAAGCTGCGAGAGGCCGAAGCGTTCGGCGTGTTCGATGACCATGACGGAGGCGTTCGGCACGTCCACGCCGACTTCGACGACCGTCGTCGCCACGAGAATCTGAATCTCGCGATTGACGAAGCGGCGCATGATCTCTTCCTTCTCCGCCGGCTTTATCTTGCCGTGCAAAAGGCCGATCTGGAAATGTGGAAACACGCGGTCGCGCAAGTGTTCGTACATCCGCGTCGCATCCTTCAAGTCCATCTTCTCGGACTCTTCAATCAACGGATAGACGACGTAGGCTTGATGCCCGGCGCGCACTTCCCGCTCGACGCCTTTGTAAATTCCACCGCGCTGATCCTCGCCGCAGACGACCGTCTTGATCGGCGTGCGTCCGGGCGGTAGCTCATCGATCACGGAGACATCGAGATCGCCATAGACGGTCATCGCGAGCGAGCGCGGGATCGGCGTTGCGGTCATCACGAGAACGTCGGGATTAAAACCGCGCTCGCGCAAGGCCGCGCGTTGTAGAACGCCGAAGCGGTGTTGTTCGTCGATGACGACGAGGCCGAGATTCTGAAATGCGACCGCCTCTTGAATCAGGGCGTGCGTGCCGATGCAGGCGTGGACTTCTCCGGCATTGATGGCAGCGTGTAGCCGTCGCTTTTCGGCGGCACGCAGCGATCCGATCAACAACTCGACGCGGTAAGGCGTGCGCGCGAGAATGCGTTTGATGTTGCGTGCGTGCTGCTCCGCGAGAATTTCGGTCGGGGCCATGATCGCGGCTTGATAGCCGTTCTCCATCGCGGCCAGCATTGCCAAAAGCGCGACGATAGTTTTGCCGCTGCCCACGTCGCCTTGCAGGAGGCGGTTCATCGGCACGTCGGACTGCATGTCGTCGAGAATGCGTGTAACGGCACGCTCTTGCGCGCTCGTCAGCGAGAAGGGAAGTATCTCTTCCATATGCGCGCGGACTTGCCCGTTGATTTCAATCACCGCGCCCTTCGGCTCTTTGACGCGCTCACTCTTGCGGAGCGCGATGGCGATGGCGACCCAAAAAAACTCTTCAAAAATAAGCCGCAAGTGGGCGAGACTCCGCGCGCTCTCGTAATCGGCGAGCGGTGAATCGTCAGTCGGAAAATGAATGCGGCGCAAGGCTTCGGCGCGAGAGAGCAGTTGTTGACGCGCGATCAGATCGGCGGGCAGCGTTTCGGAGATTTCTTCATCGGCAAGTAGGCTGAAGACGGCGTGCATGATCTCGCGCAAGCGTTTCGTGCGAAACTCGCCGAGCTTGCGATAGATCGGCACGCGGCGTCCGACATGAATCGCGGCGAGGGCAGGATCAGTGGCTTCTTCTTCCTCGCCTTCTTCAAGCAACGCTGCAGCGTTGCTCGTGTCGTTTGCGGCTGACGCGGCGGCTGTCCCATCTCCTTGCGCTTCATTCGTCGCTGGGTTGTCGGCTTCTGCGAGACGCAACAAAGCATGTTCTTCTGGCGTCCAAGTGCCGGGCAGCATTTCCAACTCGTCGGGCTTGTTCAGGCGCAGTGAGAAAGTATTGCGTCGTGCGTCCCACTCCCACTTGCCGAATGCGATAAACCGCGCGCCGCGCGAGAAATTTTGGCGATGATACGCGACGATGCGCGTGGCTTGCCGCCCCGACACGAACCACCACACCACGACGGGCTTGGCTGTTCGCTCCGGATCGCTCGCTGTCACTTCAAAGATGTAAAGCGGCGGCTGCTTCGGCCCGCGATGCTTCCCAACCTGAAAACCACCCGCGACACGCACGTACAATTCGAGCGACGCTTCCACGCCGTCCCTCAACTCCGCAATGCGCGTCATGTTCGAGCGATCCTCATAACGCATCGGCAAGTAGTTGAGCAAATCTTCGATGGTCGCTTCGCCCGCATCGCGCTTGTCTGCCACATTCGCGACAGCCAACGCCAGACGCCGCGCGGACGCCGGCCCCAGACGCGGGATATTAAATTGCGAGAGCGAGAGGAGCAGAGTGTCGAGAGAGAGAGACATGAGGGAAATGATGAATGATAAATGCGAAATGATGAATGAAGACTAAAAGGGGTTGCTTTTATTCATCACTCATCATTCCGCCTTCATCATTTATCCGTTAAGCGTTGACCGCGCTTTTCTCAGAGCAGTGCTGATCAAAAGCGCGCTTAAGTTCTTGCGCGATAGCGGGCGCGTCTTGGCCTTCGATGTGGCGGCGCTCCAGCATATAAACAAGTTGGCCGTCTTTGAGCAGAGCGATGGATGGGGAAGACGGTTGATAGCCGGTGAAATGGCTGCGGGCTGTGTCGGTGGCGGCGATGTCCGCGCCGGCGAAGACGGTGATGGCACGATCCGGTTTCGTGTCGTGGCGCAGAGCCATAGCGATGCCGGGACGAGCTTTGCCCGCCGCGCAGCCGCAGACAGAGTTGACGACGACCAGCAACGTGCCTTGCGTCTCTTTAATCGCCGCTTCAACTTCTGCGGGCGTTCTCGTCTCTTCAATGCCGAGTCGTGTCAGTTCCTCGCGCATTGGACGAATCATCAGTTCTGGATAGGGCATAAGTTATGTGTCTCCTGAAAATTTAAGTTGATGAAATTTTAGCACACCCTGTTCAGCGTGGCTGCCAACTGACAGGCTACTGCGTACTGGTCTCTTTATTCTTCAAGACAGGAGGAGAAGAAAGTGGACAGGATGAACAAGATTAACAAGCAAAAACTGAGAGTGAGTGTCCCTCCATTCTGTCAATCCTGTTCATCCTGTCTATTTTCCAAACATTTACCGCCTGCTATCGCGCTTGAAGCGTGATCCGGCGCGGCTCTTCGCCGTCGCCAGAGATTGAAATGTGCCAGACCGGAGATGGTAATGGATACTCGCCCATGCGTTCGGCCCATTCGATGACGATGACGGCGCGCTCGTCAGACAGTAACTCATCGAGATCAACCGCGTGCGCCGCGCTTGCGCCGGCGGGCAGGCGGTAAAGATCGAGATGATAGATTGTCAGCCGCCCGTCGTAGCGATTGACGAGCGTAAAGGAAGGGCTGGTCACTTCGTCAACGTCGAAGTCGAGCGCGTTGGCGAGTCCTTTGACAAAAATCGTTTTGCCTGCGCCGAGTTGGCCGTTGAGCAAAAGAATCTCGCCGCCGGTGATCTGCGCGCCGAGCCGTTCGCCAACGGCGAAGGTCTCCGCTGGGTTGTGTGTGAGCCATTCGTTGTTTGTTAATTGAGAAAGAGGAGCGTGAATCATGGCCGCTCTCCTTCCGCATCGAGCGTGCGGATCGCCGCTCCGAGATGCCGGCGAATGTCGGAGGCAGTCATCGTCCGCATTCCTAATTCTCGCGCGGCCAGATCGCCCGCCATGCCGCCGAGATAGACGGCTGAGAGTGTGGCTAACAGAGCGTCGGCCTGATCTGCGAGCGTGCCGTAGGCTTGGGCGAGAAAGCCGGTGATGATGCCGGTCAGAGTGTCGCCCGCGCCCGCCGTTCCTAGCCCGGCGTTGCCGGTCGGGTTGATGAACACACGCCCGTCCGTCGCGGCGACGAGCGTCCGCGATCCCTTCAAGACCAAGATCAATTCATGCTTGACGGCGAAAGCTCGCGCCGTTCCAACACGATCCGCGAGTCCGCCCTCATCATTCGCCCCGCCGAGCAAGCGGCGCATCTCGCCTTCGTGCGGCGTCAAGATCAAGGGCAGTTCAGCCGTGCCGCGCAATTCAGCAGGCCACGGCGCGAGCGTGTTCAAGGCGTCGGCGTCCAGCACCAGCGGCTTCATCCGATGCTCGACCATCGCCCGCACGAAGCGGCGTGTGCCTTCGTTTTCCGCAGATAATCCGGGGCCGAGCGCGACGGCCTGCGCGCGTTCTGAAAGTTGAGAGACAATCTCGATAGCTTCTTCGCTCACCGCGCCGTCGCTCGTCTCTGGCAGCGCGGCGGTCATCACTTCAGGCATCAGCCGGGCAGCGACGGGCGCGACGGCGGAAGCCGGCGTGGCGACGGTGACGAGTCCTGCGCCCGCGCGCATTGCGGCATCGCCGCACAATACTGCCGCGCCGCTGTACCGCCGCGAGCCGGCGACCAAGAGCGCATGGCCGTGCGTGTTTTTGTAAGAGTCGGGCGTGTAGCGCGTTTGCCTCAGCCATTGGCGCGCGTCTTGATCTTCGGTGAGGAAAAGCTGAGACGGCGCAGCGTCGATCAGTTTGGCGGGTGAGCCAATGTCTGCGATCACTAGCTTGCCGTTGCAATATGACGCGGGCGGCAGGACGTTGGCCGGCTTGGGCGCAGTGAATGTGACGGTCAGGTGAGCGCGCACTGCGTCCCCGATCAAAGTTGAAACGTCGGCGTTCAACCCGGAAGGTAGATCGAGCGAGACAACGAGGGGTTGAGATGCGCCGCCCGCCTCCCGCATTGCGCGCGCGCGATTGACGTAGCGGACAGCTTCCGCGTGCAATCCTTCCAGTGGTCGCGTCAGTCCCGTGCCAAACAGGGCATCGACCAGTACAGCAGGCGCTTCTGGAAAATCGAAGTAAAGAAACTGATTCCAGTCTTCTTCGTTCAGGCATTCGGTGAAAGACAGATGGCCGCCGGAGCGACCGTTGAGGGTGAGACCTAACACTACGGGCTGATCGGTGGGTTGGAATACCGCGCCGCCATCGGCGAGGCGATAGGCGATCTCGAAATTAGTGCGTGCGTCGCCCTT